>JAQBHN010000029.1:0-3282 GCA_032127635.1 Nitrososphaerota archaeon | reverse complement strand
TCAATTCAAACAGATCCTTGTAAGAGTATACCTTGTGCTCAACTCCTAACTGTCTGCAAACTTTCTCAACGATCTCCAACGCCTCGTTTCTGTATCCTGGAATTCCCTCGTCAATGGTGATTGCTTTTATTCTAAAACTGTGGGTTGATGCCATCTCATTGATGATTTTTAGCAATGCCAGTGAGTCCTTTCCTCCTTATACGGCAACTGCCACCAGCTCATCATGTTTGATCATGTTGTATTTTGAAATTGTTTTTGCAGTTTTTCTTACGATTGACTTTGAAAAACACTGCGAACAAAGTTTTTCCCCCGAGTATTTTCTTGTATATGCCGCAGGATTTTCACATCTGTCACAATTCATGAAATCAACCAAGTTTTTTTCATTAATGATTCTTTAGGTCACACAAAGAATGAAAATGATTTTATTTTTTACAAATTACTTGACTTGATTCATGATATAGAAATGAAATTGCATCTAAATCACAACTAGATACGAGTCCACGGGGATTCAGATACTAAATTGGGGATAAAAACATACTCAGATAGGCGTGAAAATTAATTTTTAAAACATGATAAATGTTGTAAATATCTCAATCGATTATTTTTATATTAGAGTATACCATAGTATATTACGGTATACTATGGAACAAAGTACAATAAAGCTTTCCAAAAAGATCAAAAATGATCTAAAAAAACAAATGAATCATTCTGGAGAAACATATGAAATGGTGATTACCAGATTATTGAAAACTATTCAAGAAGATGACGTGTTAAGTCAAAGAGTCATCAAAAATATTGAAGAAGGAATAGCTGACATCAAGGCAGGTCGAATATATACATCCGACCAAGTCAAAAAGAAGCTAGGACTAAAGTAAAATGGTATGGGAAGTTGTATGGTCTGCAAAATCTGTAAAGCAATTAGGAAAAATAGACAAGAAAAATACACAGAAAATTTATGATTCTGTATTAGATTGCATTCAAGATCCTTTTAAAACTGTGATAAGATTGACTAATTCACCATTTTATAGACTACGTATAGGAAGTTATAGAGTGATTTTAGATTTACAACAAAATAAGATGATAATCTTTGTTGTAGAAACTGATCATAGGGGAAGAATTTACAAAAAATAAAGTGGAACAAATTAGAGATATTTCAAAAAATATTGAAGATATTATAAACCAAATAATTACAAAATAAAGTAAGTTAAATCCTTAGAGGCTTGAACCTTTCTTGGAGGAAATTTTGGATTCACACAAAACATCTTTTTTAAAATTAGAATCAATTTTTCAAAAAACTGATTTTACACCTGAGTATGTTTAACAAAAGAAGCTGAATACTTTAGGTATTTTTTAGATTGTAAACCAGCCGGACTTCAAATATGACAGGGCAATGTTGAGGCCAAACAGCGCAAAGGTGAATGCGTATATTCCCCACATTACCATGTTGACTGATTTGTCTGAAAATCTTTTGTCGACAATCGTGTGAATGAATTTCCCTCCGTCTAAAATTGGCAAGGGAAGCATGTTGATAATGCCTATGAAAAATGAGATCATCCAAAGCCATAGCAAGAACATTGAAATGTTGAAATCCACACTTGTCCAGTCGATGAAATCCATTACGGGCTTGTACGGGATTGAATTGTCTCTCATAATTCCTATCAGTCCTCTTTGAGGATCATCCGGTGATGCCATCACTTCCAATCCGAATTCCAGTGCTTGACCGTCTCTGAGTACAGAAACACTAGCTGTTTCTCCCGGATTCATGATGGGGAAATCAGCTGGGCCGTGGATCGGTATGTCGTTAATTGCAGTAATGACATCGTTTGCAAGCAATCCTGCTTGCTCAGCTCCCGAGTTTTCTATAATTGAGAGTATCAGAACTCCTGGCGATACTTCATAAAACGTGTTTAGGATTGGCTCACCGAACAGCGGAATGCTCTCCAAAACCATCCCAAAAATTGGATTTGTCAGCATGATTGCACCCAAAACAACTGCAAACAATACGTTTGATGTTGCACCTGCTCCAATCACTCTTAATTTTGAAATCTTTTTAGCCTTGTTGAATTCTTCCTCATCCGGTTCTACAAATCCTGCAAACAATGCAATGAATATTGCAAATCCGCCAGTCTTGATTTTTATTTTTTCCAATGCCGCCACTATGCCGTGTGCCCCTTCGTGAATGACTAGTACGATTGGAATTGAAAGCAAAAAGTATGTGATGGCAGGTGCCGAGGTCAGTGTGACTCCTGGGATGAGCACTGTCAATTCTGAAAAATTTGATTGTGCGACAAAGTAGTTTGAGACATTGTTTAGCAAAAAGTAAAATGCAAATCCCATCATTATGAAACCTGCAATTACACTGATGTTTGCAAAAACCTTGATGCCTCTTTCCGTTCTTCCTAGAACTCTGATTAATACATCATTTACGCTTTTATTCTTGTATACCAGGCTGTACGCCTTTAATTCAAAACCATATTTTTCCAATTTTAGAGCTTTTGCAATTACGATAATGACTACCCATGCCATCAGGACATAGATTATCGAATTCTGAGTAATAAAATCAAGTTCCAAACTAATTGTTAATTTTTTAAGGTACAGCCATTTATCGGTTGCTATGAAGCCGGTGATAATTATCTCGACATATCCTGACAAAAAGTCAGTTTCCAAAATTGCAAACGAACTTGTAAAAGGCAAGACGGTTGCATGTGTAAATATTTCCAAAATCTCATCAATCTACTCTTGGAAGGGAAAGGTGGAGAATTCGTCGGAATATCTTGCGATATTCAAAACAACTGCAAAAAACAGGGCTTTGCTGAAAAAGAAAATTAAGGAAACTCATCCGTATGATGTTCCGGAAATAGTAGAAATCGACGTTGCTTCAACTGACAAATCTTATCTGAAATGGTTAGTGGAATCCACCACTTAGGATTCGACTGCATATCTTAGCAGGGAGACAATTCCGCCCAAACCTGTGACTCTGAGACCGATGTCAGTAGAAGAGTCAACGCTGTAAATCTTTACTCCCTTGCCTTCTGCATCATTTAGAAAATCCATTATCTTTTGCTCGTCGTTTTCTTGTATTGCCTTGTCGGAAAACACCAGCGATTCAACTGCACCCATTTGATTTGCATTGAAAGTCTCGTTGTACCCCATTGTAAATTTTCTGCTTTTCTTGTTTGCCAGAATCATAATTTCATCAATGATTGATGACGCTTTGGCCAACTTGCTGTCGGACATTATCTCCTGCATTGTCTGTGATTTTGTAAATGTGTAAATCCCGTC
>JAQBHN010000028.1:0-7506 GCA_032127635.1 Nitrososphaerota archaeon | reverse complement strand
CAAGCTTCTTGCTTTCCAGTTTTAGCAATGTCGGATAAATTTTGGTCCTGGGAATCTCCGAATAGTATGCCAGCTCGCTTGCCGAAATCGTGCCCTTTGCAATCAGCGCCACATACGCCTGCGCTTCGTACTTGCTTAGCCCGAACTCTTCCAGGCTTACTGTCAAAACATGCTCGTTTACCATGGTTGTTCTTGATTTGTTATTAGGTAAAATTGAGAGCTAAATTCCTTTACACAACTGCTTAAAAAAAATCAAAATTGTAACCGCTGGTAGGTGTAACTGTGGTTACTAAATTATTTGTTACACCGTCCTCAAATACAAAATCTATAACTGGTAATCGGTATGTTGGTAAAATGCAGTGTCAGTTCAATGGACGTTGAGAACATATCCCACTCTGTAACACTGGTCCCGCGATTTGAATATTCAATAAACCTCCTGGATGACATCATCGACATCCTCTTTGGAAAGCGAGCCGAGATGAAGGAATCAAACCGAGACCTGGCACATGACTTTGACGAGTCCGACAGGGCCCAGGCCGATGCCCTGAAACTGGAACGCCTGATGGTCCATTCACTGGAGATTCTGCTGCACGTCAAAAAAAATATGAGGCGAATTTCCAACATTGGCAGCATCCCAGAGGTTCTTCCGTCCTCAATCCCGATGATCAGGACCGTAAGCGCGCAGCTGTTTGGCATTGTTCCAAACTGCAGCAGGACGCTGTCTGAGATATCAGTTCATCTGGGCAGTATTGTAATTGATTCCGCCGCCCTGACGACGGCCAGGTTTGATTTCAGCCAATCAAATAACGAGTCCTCCACTATGCTAAACAAAGTAAAATTGATGTCAGACTGTAAATTAAGTAAGCAGTACCCTAATCTTGATTTTTTCAAACTATCCAACACTTGACATGCTGAACCAGAAACACGATTTTTCAAAGGACATGAGCCTTATCAGACTAATTTCCTCCAAAATTGACAAAAAAATATCCGAGGTGAAATCGTCTGACGACTTGAAGATAGACAAGCTCTCTCTGGAGGAGCTGCAGGACCTGGACAAGATTGTCGGGATTGCCGATTTCATGATGTGCAAGTATGCTGACAAAAAAGAGATGCGCTCAATCTTGAAGCATTTCACCAGCATCATTACCGAGACTGCCGAGTCCATCGAGTACCTGGACGACGAGGTATCAGTACTGATACTTTCAGCTGAGGACTCGATTAACAAGGTAAAGGAAATGCACACGAACATCTCCGAGAAATCCGATTTTAAAAAAAACTACCATGACGGACCTGACTACAACGAACATGAAACAAGTTCACTTAATTTAACCAATTTTGCTACAGAGATTAACACCGTACAATACCAACAAAATTCTCGAGAGGAAACTGCGTAGGTATTAGAATGAGTTTAGCCCCACAAGAACTAGAAAACACAGCAAGCAAGTACGCTTCTGAAGCCATCAAATTTGACTCCCAGGGCGCACGTGGAATGGCAATCAGCCAGTACCAGCAAGCGATTGACGTGCTAGTAAAACTATTGCAACTTTATCCTGAAAGCAGATCTAACCAAATTTACAAAGACCGGTGCAACTCCTACCACAACAGAATCAATGCGCTGCAGCAGGCCCACGGCGTAGAGCCTGCAGTCGATTCAACGGCATCACCGGACGAGCAAAAAAAGTCTGTCGAGAGACAGGAGAATGAGAATGATTTTGAAGAACTGATAATGAAAGAAAAACCCGACGTCACTTGGGACCAAGTAATCGGCCTGGACGACGCCAAAAGCGCATTGCGCGAATCAATTGTATATCCAACTAAAAGACCTGACCTGTTTCCTCTCGGATGGCCCAAAGGAATGCTCCTTTACGGTCCGCCTGGCACGGGAAAGACAATGCTTGCAGCAGCAACTGCAAACGAGATGGACGGGTATTTCATAAACGTAGACGCGTCATCCATGATGAGCAAATGGCTTGGCGAGGCAGAAAAGAACGTCTCGAAACTGTTTGCCATGGCAAGAAAGTATGCCGAGAAGGAAGGCAAGCCTGTTATTTTGTTTGTAGACGAGGTGGATTCTTTGTTGGGATCCAGAAGCAGCGAGGTCGGCGGAGAAGTTAGAACTAAAAATCAATTCTTAACAGAAATGGACGGTGTCAACAGCAAAGGCAAACAGCTGATGCTGTATGTAATCGGCGCGACAAACAAGCCGTGGAGTCTTGACTGGCCTTTCCTTAGAAGATTCCAGAAGAGAATCTATGTGTCACTGCCAACCCAGGAGGCAAGAGAAAATCTGTTTGAGCAATACACCGCGCCCCTGAGCAAAAATCTCAATGTAAACAATGTCGAACTGGCCAAGCTGTTTGACGGGTACAGTGCAAGTGACATCAAGGATGTCTGCCAGGCCGCACAGATAAAGACCGTGCATGAGATTTTCAACGCCGCTGATTACCACGAGCCGATTGAAGGCGAGACGCCGATACAGCCAAGAGAACTCACGACATCCGATTTTAAAGATATCATGAACAGAAGAAAACCCAGTGTGTCCCTTGAAATGATTCGCGCTTATCACAAGTGGAGCGAAGAGTTCCAAGCCCTCTGATTGCTCAACATTATCCTGCGATCAGTTTTTTGAATTCAGTTTACGCACAAAACTTAAATTCATAATAACTCGGACTTGACGAGGGTTCACAATTACTACAAAGAAATCAAACCATGCAAACAAGTTTGGGAAACTGATCTTTGATGATGGCACCGTTCTTGACGGCCAGGGTTTTGGCTATTCTACATCTGCTTTCGGGGAAATTGTCTTCAATACCGGGATGGTCGGCTACACTGAGGCGCTGACTGATCCCTCGTATAACGGCCAGATTCTCACTTTTACGTACCCCCTTGTTGGAAATTACGGCGTTCCGGATCCGTCAGTTTCAGACGAGGACGGGATTTCAAAATTCTTTGAATCCGACAGGATCCAGGTTCGCGGCCTTGTCGTCCATGAGCTGTCGCTTACTGCAAGCCACTGGAACCTTTCCATGACCTTGGACGAGTGGATGAACAACGAGAAGGTGCCCGGCATCTCCGGAATTGACACCCGCGAACTGACAAAAAAACTCCGGACCGGCGGGGTGATGATGGCTGCCCTGGTTGTCTCTGACACCGAGATAGATGTCGAATCCGTCAAAAGACAGCTGAAATCTGCAACGCATTACAATTCCGAACAGTTCATGGACGTCGTCTCCACAAAAGAGGAGAAGGTCTACGGCGACGAGGAAAAATCCGTCGTGGTAATTGACACCGGCGCAAAAAATGCAATCATCAGAAACATTCGCGAGCTGGGCTACAAGGCGATTCTTGTTCCCTGGAACACATCCTATGAAAAACTAATGTCCTATCATCCTGACGGGGTCGTTCTCAGCAGCGGGCCCGGTGATCCGCAAAAATGTCCCGACACAATTGACACCGCAAAAAAACTAATTAAAAATAATATTCCCACACTGGGAATCTGTCTTGGCGCACAAATAATCGGCATTGCGGGAAACACCGAGACTTACAAGCTGAAATACGGCCATCGCGGTCAAAACAAACCGTGCATCAACTTGGAGAACAACCAGGTATATGTCACAAGCCAGAACCACGGATACGGGATTACACCCGAGTCAATAGAGAAATCAGATTTCAAATTATGGTTTACAAATGCAGATGACAAGACAGTTGAGGGAATAAAACACAAAAAGCAAAACTGCATTGCCGTGCAATTCCATCCCGAAGCTGCACCCGGCCCCTTTGACTGCAAGTTCGTCTTTGAGGAGCTGAAGAAACTAATGGAGAAAAAATAATTGCCAAAGAACGAATCACTGAAGAAAATTCTTGTACTGGGAAGCGGCGCAATTAAAATCGGCGAAGCTGGAGAATTTGATTACTCTGGAAGCCAGTGTCTCAAGGCAATACACGAGGACGGAATTAACAGCGTCCTGATCAACCCGAACATCGCCACCATCCAGACTGATACCCGGTTTGCAGACAAGGTGTACCTGCTTCCCGTCAATGCGGAGTATGTGGAATCAATCATTGAAAAAGAAAGGCCTGACGGAATCATGCTGGCATACGGGGGCCAGACCGCCCTGAACTGCGGGGTGAATCTTGACGAATCCGGAATACTGAAAAAATACGGTGTGAACGTGCTGGGAACCCAGATTGCAGGCATAAAGAAGACCGAGGACAGGCAGCTTTTCAAGGATTCCATGAAGGAATGCGGGGTCCCCGTCCTGAAAAGCAAGACTGTGACTAATTTTGAGGATGCCAAAAAGGCGGCAAAGGAGCTTGTCTACCCCGTAATCATCCGTGTCGCATACACGCTTGGAGGGCGCGGTGGCGGCGTCGCATACAACGAAATCGAGCTGCACGAGATTGTCGAGCGGGGCATCAAGGCAAGCCTTGTCGGACAGGTGCTGGTGGAAGAATACATCGGCCACTGGAAACAAATCGAATACGAGGTGATGCAGGATTATGACGGAAACAATGTCATAGTATGCAACATGGAAAACGTGCTTTCAATGAAGGTTCACACCGGTGACAACATTGTAGTTGCACCGTCGCAGACAATTGACAACCACGAATATCACATGCTGCGTTCTGCGGCATTGCGCGCGACAAAGCATGTCGGAATAGTCGGCGAATGCAACATCCAATACGCCCTGGATCCTGCATCCGACAAGTACGTCGCAATTGAAATCAATCCAAGGCTTTCACGTTCGTCCGCCCTGGCAAGCAAAGCTACCGGATATCCGCTGGCGTACATGTCTGCAAAAATCGGACTCGGCTATAATTTATCGGAGCTTGTCAACAGAATTACAAAAAATACCACCGCGTGCTTTGAGCCGTCACTTGACTACATCGTATGCAAACATCCCAGATGGGATTTTGACAAGTTCGAGCTGGTGAACAGAAGGCTTGGGCCTACAATGAAATCAGTTGGAGAAGTAATGGCAATTGGCAGAACATTTGAGGAATCGTTTCAAAAGGCAATTCGAATGCTGGATATTGGAAATGACGGACTGGTTTTGAATCGTGCAAACGGAATTACATACACCGAGGAGGAAATCGAGCACAAACTATCTCACCATGATGATCATATCCTTTACCATGTCGCAATTGCGCTGAAGATGGGAATTTCAGTTGAAAGGATTTACAATCTGTCCACTGTCGATCCCTGGTTCATAGAAAAAATACAAAACATCGTAACAGTTGAGGGGAAACTCAAGGATTCGGAACTTGACGAATCCCTGATGTGGGAGGCCAAAAAGACAGGTTTTTCAGACAAGCAGATTGCACGTGCAAAGGACAAAACTCCCGATGAGATTCGTGACTTGAGAAAGAAACTGGGCGTAATTCCTTCAGTCAAACAGATTGACACGCTGGCAGCAGAATGGCCGGCAGTTACAAATTATCTTTATCTGACATACGGCGGCCATTCCAACGACGTTGTAATCCCTCAGGATGAAAACGGAATTATCGTACTCGGTGCAGGGCCGTATCGAATTGGAAGCAGCGTTGAATTTGACTGGGGCACCGTTAACATGGTCTGGGGCCTTCAGGAAAACGGGGAGAAAAGCGTCTCAGTGGTAAACTGCAATCCCGAAACAGTTTCAACTGACTATGACATCTGCACGCGACTGTATTTTGAGGAGCTGACGCAGGAAAGAATTTTGGACATTACCGAGTTTGAACATCCGAGGGGAATCGTTACCTGCGTTGGCGGTCAGACTGCAAACAACCTGACTCTCGGCCTCTCACAACACGGAGTAAACATCTTGGGTACGAGTGCAAAAGATGTTGACAGGGCAGAGGACCGCTCCAAGTTCAGTGCCGAGCTTGACAAGCTTCACATACAGCAACCGCTATGGCAGGCGTTTTCAAATCTGAACGAGGCAAAGTCTTTTGCACTTGAGGTGGGGTTTCCTGTTCTTGTAAGGCCATCCTACGTTTTGTCCGGCGCCGCAATGAAAGTTGTCTGGTCCCAGGGGCAGCTGAAAACATATGTCAAGGAGGCGACTGACGTATCACCTGATCATCCCGTGGTAATTTCCAAATTCATGCTAAACTCGCTTGAAGTCGACGTGGACGGAATAAGCAACGGCAAGGAAGTTGTGATTGGCGCAATTGTCGAGCACATTGACAGCGCAGGGGTTCACTCCGGGGACGCCATGATGGTGATTCCGCCATGGCGTCTGAGCAACAAAACAATTGACACAATCAACGAATACTCAAAAAAGATTGCGCTGACGTTTAACGTCAAGGGGCCGTTCAACCTGCAGTTTCTAGTCCATGATGATCACGTCTATGTGATAGAGCTGAACATTCGGGCGTCAAGGTCGATGCCCTTCGTGTCAAAGCTGGTCAAGACAAACCTGATTTCCCTTGCCGCCAAGGCAATCCTTGACAAGCCCCTTCCCAAGATACCTGAAAACAAGTGGCAGAAAATTCAAAACTACGGAATCAAGGTCCCCCAATTCTCATTCATGCAGCTGGAGGGGGCCGACATCTCGCTGGGCGTTGAGATGCAGTCTACTGGCGAGGCCGCATGCTTTGGAAACAGCTTCTATGACGCTCTGTCAAAAGGACTGACGTCAGTCGGCTACACCCTTCCGGACAAGGGATCGGCACTCGTGACGGTGGGCGGCGCGCAAAACAAGGAAAAACTGGTTGCAACAATAGCGAAGCTCAAGCATCTGGGGTTCAAGATTCTGGCAACGGAGCATACTGCGGAATTCCTCAAGGAGAGAATCGGCGAGGTTGAAATCGTACACAAGATTTCAGAGCCCGAGAGAAAACCGAACATCTCTGACCTGCTGTACGAGCGAAAGATTGACTTCATCATAAACATTCCAAGCACATCGACATTGGAAAAATATATCGGAATGCTTGATGACGAGTACCTGATAAGACGCAAGTCACTCGAGCTGGGAATTCCTGTGCTGACCACCATCGAGCTGGCCGACTCTTTTGTAAAGACACTGGAGTGGCTGAGGGACAACAAAACCACAAAGGATCCGATTGAGCCCTACGACGTGTACGAGTGATTGTAAAAAACGGTTCTGTCAACTTATCGGGTGTTTAGTCAAATTCTTCTACCTGTCAAAGATCGGGACATAAGAAAAATCTAGGAATTACGACACTCAAAGCACCAAGATTGAACTCTTGGATATTTCCCATTTTGGTCTCTTATTCCAAATACTTCTTTAACTTCCAAACTCCATTTTTCTTTTTACTTATGATCTAAAAGCTTTTCGCAATAAAAAATAAAAAACTAGTATTTTTTAAAAATACGGCGACGATGCAGGACTGTATCATTACCACTATGACGGCTTAGGCTCAGTTATCGCTCTTTCAAATTCTAATAGTGACATTGTCGAACGCTACAGCTACGATGTTTTCGGCAAGCCGACAATATACGACGCCAACGGCACAATAATAACCCAAAGCAACGAGGCAATCTCAACCTCATTTGGTTCT
>JAQBHN010000027.1:0-4127 GCA_032127635.1 Nitrososphaerota archaeon | reverse complement strand
TCTGTACGTTCTGATTGGACAGTTGATGGCCGCGTCCATCATTATCATGTTCTTAGATGAACTGATTCAGAAAGGCTGGGGACTTGGTAGTGGAATCAGTTTGTTCATTATGGCAGGTGTTGCCCAACAGATTCTTTGGAGCATGTTCAGTCCGTTGCCTGCCGGGGATGGGGGGATGATTGGCAATGTTCCATACATCGTACAATCGCTGACTGGGGGTGGAGATATTACAAATGTTTTCTTCCGTTCAAATCAACTGCCTAGCATCTTTGGACTTTGTCTAACTGCGGGAATACTGCTAGTTCTTGTATTTGTTCAAGGCATCAAAATTGAAATTCCAATCGTTTCTACAAAATACAGGGGATTCGCTGCTGTTTATCCTATCAAGTTAATGTATGTCTCAAACATCCCGGTTATTTTGGCTTCAGCACTCACTGCAAACGCTGTTTTCATATTCCAAATGTTGTGGGCAAACATGAATCCGCGCAACAATAATTTCTTTATGAACTTTATAGCTCAATTTGATCCTACAAGTCCTAACACTCCTATAGGCGGACTCATTTACTATGTCACTCCTCCAAGAGGTTTGGGTGCTGCATCTTTGGATCCAATGCGTGCAGTAGGATACATGCTGTTTATGATTGGAATTGTTGTTGTATTTGGCAGGTTGTGGGTTGAACTTGGCGGCTTGTCTCCAAAGACTGCAGCTCAAAACTTGCTTGATGCAGATGTACAAATTCCCGGATTTAGAAGATCAAACGCACCAGTTGAAGCATTGCTAAACAAATACATTCCATCCGTTACTATTCTTGGCTCTGCGATATTGGGCCTTTTGGCAGGTGTGTCTGATGTACTTGGAGTCTTTGGATCTGGAATCGGAATTTTACTTATGGTCGATATCCTCATCAACTATTACACGCAGTTAGTTAGAGAACAGGTTGAAGTTGTTATGCCGCGTTTGGGTGCTTTACTTGGTAGAAAATAAAAAAATAGTGATGGTAGGAATTCCGGGGGTTGGAAAAACAACACTGCTAGCCAAAATGGTTGAAATTCTAAAAAACCATGAAAAAAATGTCAGCGTGATAAGTTTTGGATCTTTAATGTTTGATGTTGCTAAAGAAAACGGCCTTACAGACCGGGACGAGCTTAGAAAACTGCCTTTGTCCGAACAACAACGCCTTCAAAAAGTGGCAGCAGAAAAAATTGCTTCACACACCGAGGAAATTATAATCATTGACACTCATGCATTTATCAACTCTCCTGAAGGCTACTACTCTGGATTGCCAGAACACGTTCTTAAGATAATTAAGCCTACAAATTTTGTTTCTGTTTCTGCAAAACCTGAAGAGATTTACAACAGACGAATGAAAGATGATACTCGAAATAGGGATAAAATCACTTTGCCTAATATTAAAAAAGAACTGGATGTTCAATCGGGTATGATTTCTGCATGTGCCGTAATTACCGGAGCGCCAGTAAGACACGTGCTTAATGGTGAGGGAAAGGTTGATGAAGCGGCTGATAAAATCATTAGTGCGATGGGGCTATAAACAATGGATTTCAACTTTATTCTACTCTTTATCGATTCAATACATCTCCAGCTGCCTGATTTTCTAAGCGGTACAGGAAGACAGACTTTGGGTAGTGCAGATCCAATGGTCAAGGGCGCAATTCTTACATTATTCGGAGTAACTGCATTTGGAGTCGTTCTTAATTTGTTCAATGCCGGAGTTAGAAAGAAAATGGTTGATCAAGTAAAACTAAAGCGAATCATGAAAGAAACCAAGGGATGGCAGAAAGAAAGAATGGCTGCCATGAGATCTAAAGATCAAGCCAAAATTGCTGAGTTGGGCAAAAAATCATCATACATGAACAAAATGTCCATGGAAATGATGCAGATGAACATGCGACCAATGATGATTACGTTTGTTCCACTGATATTGATATTCTATCTGGTATTGCCAGTGTTATTCTCTTTCACTGTAGCTGTTTCTCCAATTTCATTAAATGTAATCCCTGGGGATATGTTCCAACTGACATGTACTGCTGCACAAGCTTTAGATGCAGAACATGTTTGCTTTGGAAAAGAAAATGCATTATATCTTTGGGCATGGTACTTTCTTTCATCCATTGCGTTTAGTGGAATGATTATGAGACTAACTAAAACATCGATGGATCTCAGTTGACAAAATCCATCGTCATTTCTGGCCCTCCTGCAGTAGGGAAAACAACTGTTGCTAAAGGATTGGCAGAAGAATTCCAATTAAAATATATCAGTGGGGGGGACGTTCTAAAGGAGATGGCAAACGAACATGGATTTGACTCTAAAGGGGATGATTGGTGGGACACTGAGGAAGGAATGAAATTTCTCAGCCAACGTGAACAAAATTCTGAATTTGACAAAAAATTAGATGAGAAACTCATCGCTCTTTTTGATCAAGGGGGAATGGTGATCACCAGTTACACATTGCCTTGGCTAATTGAAGACGGGATCAGAATTTGGCTAGACGGTTCTCATGAAAGTAGTACTAAAAGAATGCAGTCCAGAGACAATATGGATCCTAAAGATGCTTATCAAATAACAAAAGAAAGATTTGACAAGAATAAGGCATTGTACAAAAAACTATATGATTTCGATTTCGGTGATGACAAATCCGTGTTTGATTTAATTATAAATACGGATAATTTAACGGCACAACAAGTAATTGATGTTACTAAAGAAACCGTGAGAAAATTACTATGACCCTTAAACAACTTGAAAATCTTGTAGAAATTGATCAGGATATCACTGATGATGCATATGGGACATATTATGATAAAAGAACTATTGAACAGTTACTAAATTATGGACTTATAATTTTGGATAAACCTCCTGGTCCTACAAGTCATGAAACTGTTGCATGGACAAAACGCCTCTTGAAACTTCCAAAAATCGGCCATAGTGGTACTTTGGATCCTCAAGTGTCAGGCGTTTTACCTTTAGGCTTGGGTGAGGCAACTAAGGCATTGGGGGTTTTACTATATGGCCCGAAAGAATACCATGCTTTGGGTAGAGTTCATTCCCTTCCGTCCAAGGAAAAACTAAACGAGGTTGTTGAAATGTTTAGAGGGGAAATTTTCCAAAAACCTCCACAACGTTCAGCTGTTCTTAGACAAACCAGAACTAGGAGCATCTATGAGTTTGAAGTCTTAGAACAAAAAGAAAGGTTGCTTTTGACTAGAATTTTATGTGAAGCTGGAACATACATTCGAAAACTTTACTATGATATTGGAGAAATTTTGGGACCTGGTGCAACCATGATTGAGCTTAGACGAACTAGGGTTGACCAATTTTATGAGCGTGATGGTTTGGTGACATTGCACGAACTTGCAGATGCATTTGCACAGTGGGAGGAGAAAAAAGATGACAGTAAGCTTATGAAAATGATAAAGCCTGTGGAATTTGCCCTTAGTGAACTAAAGTCAGTTGTAATTAGAGATTCGGCAGTTGATGCGATGTGTCATGGAGCCCAACTGGCGATACCTGGGGTATTGCAAATTTCTCAAAATCTGAAAAAAGGGGACATTGTCGGAGTTTATACGCAAAAAGGCGAAGCTGTGGCGCTAGCAGAAGCAACAATGTCAGAAGAGGAAATCCGTGATGCTACAAAGGGCTATGCGTTTGAAACTAAAAGAATCATTATGGCTCCTAACACTTATCCTAAAAAATGGAGAACAAAACCTACTCCCCCAAAGAATTAAAAAATCAGGAATTATTTTAAAAGAAATTGTTAGCAAAAAGCCTCATACTCTTTATCGGCATTGGTGTGGTTGCCGGTTTGGCTTTTGGGTTGTATCTTATTGATGTCAAAAATACCGGCCAATTAGTTTTTGTTGAAGGCTCTTCGATTTCTATAGTTACTGAAAAATTTGATTTTAAAAAAGGCGAGGAGATCACTATTCGAATTGTAAATTCTGGAACTGCCCCATTGACTTTTTCTGACGCTTCTTACGGTCTTCAAATAACTGGATTATCCGGGATTCTGATATTTGCTCCTTGGATTTCTGGAGAAGCGATATCTAGTCTGGAACCTGGTGATGAAATTATTTTTTCATGGGATCAAATAAAGAATGATGGCGACGCAGCT
>JAQBHN010000026.1:0-2604 GCA_032127635.1 Nitrososphaerota archaeon | reverse complement strand
AGTATTCCAACATACATCTTGGTTGGATATATGAAAAAGAATCCAAGCTCTAATGAAGCGGCTCTAAAGTATTTCCTCTTTGGTGCATTATCTTCTGCAATCATAGTTTATGGAATTTCAATTTCTTATGGATTAACAGGTTCTACAAATATTGGAGAAGTCATTCAAGGTTATTCGACACTTGATCCTTCCATGTTGCCACTCGCATTACTTTCTGTTGGAATGTTTATTGCAGGATTTGGATTCAAGATGGGACTCGTACCTTTCCATCAATGGCTTCCAGATACCTATGAGGGCGCCCCACCTACAATTACGGCACTGTTAGCTGCTGCAACCAAGAAAGCAGGATTTGCTGCAACAATTAGGATTGTAGTTCTTGGAATGGTTGTGTTGAATCTTGATTGGACTCTGGCTCTTGGAATTATCGCAGTGATGACCATGACTATTGGAAATGTTGCTGCAATTATGCAGAAGAACATTTCCAGAATGTTGGCATATTCTAGTATAGCGCATGCAGGATACATTTTGATTGGACTTGCAGTTGCACCACACAGCTCTCTCGGTTTACAGGGTTCTTTGTATCAGATTATGAATCACGCCGTAATGAAAGGTGCTGCATTTATTGCAGTTGCAGGCATTGTCACAACCCTTGCAGTGACCCACATTGACAAATTGCAGGGACTTGGAAGACGAATGCCTATCACTGCATTAGGATTAGTTATTGCATTATTTGCTTTGGCCGGCATTCCTCCGCTTTCAGGATTCTGGAGTAAATTGATGCTGTTTGGAAGTGCTTTAGATGCCGGTTCAGTGATATGGTGGGCACCTTGGCTTGCAATTGCCGGTGTCCTTAACAGTGCACTATCTCTTGCTTACTATGGTTGGATTACAAGAAAGATGTACTTTGAAGGAGAAACTGAAAAGAGAGTTGCAGAACCAAAATCAATTATAGCCGTTATGATTTTCTCAACAATCTTCTTGGTAGGATTTGGTGTATATCCAGAACCGTTAATTAAATTTGTAGAATTTGCAACTCCGATAATTAGTTTAGGTCTTATGCCTTAAACGAAGTAAATTTAATTAAATTATCCAGATTAATTTTTGCGTCATTATCTGGAATCTTTCTTAACGCTGATCTTGCTTTTTCTGAAAATTCTTTTAACATTTCTTCCATTTTGTTAAAGACATCTCTAGGATCAGAACTTTTCTTAACTAACAAATTAAATAATTTGTCTTCATTTTTCCAATCTAGCAAGTCATCTCTTATTTGATATGCAATTCCGATATTTTTTCCATATTCAGTCAAAGCCTCAATTTGCTCTTCAGTTCCATTTGCGATGATTGCCCCTATCCTAGCTGCAACTTGAAATGCAACTGCCGTCTTGTATTCTATGACTTTGAGATAATCATCAAATGTTACATCTTTGCTAGTTTCAAGCCTGCCTTCAATCATTTCCCCCTCGCTCATTTGCATGGCAGTGGTGGCCAAATCTTTTGTAATTCTAGCGTTGTCTAACCTGGAAGAAATCGCAAGAATTAATCCTAGAACAAAATCCCCAGTTAATACGCTGGTATTATAGCCATATTTTACATGGAAAGGATCTTTCTGTCTTCTCATTGTTTCATTATCAATGATGTCATCATGGATAATTGATTCCATATGAAGAAATTCGACAGCACATGAAGCTGAAAGGACATTTTCATCAATTTTACCTACGCTCTCAGCTGCCAAATTCAAAATTATGGGCCTAATTCGTTTTCCTCCGTCTAAGGAATATTTTAGAGGTCCAATAAATTCCGATTCTGAATAAATGGAGAGTTCATCGTCTAATGCCTGATTAATTCGCTGAATGTATTTTCCATAAGTTTCAAGTAGAGGATTTATCTCGATATTTTTCCTGTCCAAAATGACCTGATCAAAAAACTTTTCTATACGTAAATAAATCTTGGTGCTCCAGCCGGGATTTGAACCCGGGATCTTTGCCTTGAAAGGGCAAAATGCTTGACCGGTCTACACCACTGGAACCCATGAAAATTATTTTTTATGAGCATAAAATCTTTTGTAAACCACAAAGATTTTTTTATTGGCGTTATTGAAGATGAATCATGAATATAATACAGAAAATTGACGAAATGATAGAAGAAAGAAGTTTACTAAAACACCCATTTTACCAAATGTGGTCTGATGGAAAATTAACCCAGGAATCTCTGGCAGGTTATTCTAAAGAATACTTTCAACTTGTAAAAGCAGTTCCTTCTTTCATGACTCCAATCATTGACAAATCACCTCAATCCGTAATCAACGAATTGTTGGAAAATCAGCAAGAAGAATCTGATCACATTAAGCCCTGGATTGCCTTTGCTGGCGAACTTGGAATATCTGAAGATGAATTAACCTCATACTGTGGAACAACTAAAACCCAAAAAGCGGTATCTGACTTGAACCAATTGATGGATACTTTTGACGGTGGCGCTTGTGCCATGTATGCTTTTGAAAAAGAAATTCCTAAAATTAGTCAAACTAAACTTGATGGCTTGGCAGAATTTTATGGAAAGACTAGTAATGAAGCTACGGAATACTTCAAACTTCACACAGAAGCTGAC
>JAQBHN010000025.1:0-14624 GCA_032127635.1 Nitrososphaerota archaeon | reverse complement strand
CATTGGACTGACGGTTGTGTTATTTGTAGTTAAATGTATGCAAGTGTAATGTGATCATATTACAAACTAGAATTTGTCACGAAAAGAGTTTAGAATCTAAGACTCGCAACCAATGCCATCTTTATCTCCATCAAATCCATGTGGGTCATCTCCTGTCACTCTAAAGTTAGCATCCAACATCCCTCAATTCAGATCGGGTGGAAAATGAACGGTTTTGGATCTTACTGATAAGTAGGAATTCAATATTGTGGGCAAGAATATAAGTAGGCAAATTTGCTCATGTTCATGCCACTTAAGCGTGCAAGTAGAGGTCGTACCAAGGGAGGAAAAGGATCTTCCGGCACAGTACAGTGTACAAACTGCGGACAGACAGTCCCAAAAGACAAGGCAAAAAAAGTCACATCCAAACTAAATCTAGTTGAACATACATTGGCAAAAGAACTGCGTGCACAGGGCGCATACATTGCATCGCCAACAGTTTTGAAACATTATTGTATTTCATGTGCAATTCACTTCAAGATTCTAAAAATCAGATCTGCAGACAGCAGAAGAACGCGTGGAAAACTCCGTTAGAATCATCATCCAGGCTCAAACTTTCGACACCGCTGTCCAGCCACATTCTCTTATTCAACAAAATCACGGGCTTGAGCATGTAGTTTGGAATCCGAGGGTCATTTTTCACGTGTAATTCCTACGTCGTGGTTAAATACAAATTTTGTATGGTAGATCTGTGCTTCAATTAAAAAATAAAAAAAACATATTCAAAATAATTAAAAGTAAATGGAACCAGTTGGAGAACCCCGAGCAGGAATGGGAACAATTAGAGTAACAATAAAGTCAAAGAAGCGTTTCGAAGAATAAGCAAATGATTCCAGCCTTTCGGCACGAAAAGTATTGTGCAATACGCCAGGTTGAATCTTGATCACATTCATCCCTTACAATCCCGACAGTTTCTTTGGATTGGAACTTCCAGAATGCATATTTAAAACCAAATAGCATTGCCCAACCCTATGAATGATGTTTGGACTTGAGCGCATAGTTTAGCCTAAGCAGTAATTTTTTAAATAATTGAATATGTGTATATTCCAATCCCTGTCAGCATCAATAAGCTTGCAATTATTGCATTTTTGTCATTTCGCGATAGTTTCAATACGATTCAAAATATACGGGGAACTTAAGCGTATTGTATCACAGTATCAGAAAATTTGCCACCAATTCTTTATATGAAAAATTGGGCATATTGGATTATGGCACAAGTATTAGTCGCGCACTCCACAAGACGTTCATTGCTGTTCATTGCAGTTATAGGTGCAGTGGCAGCAATTGCCATGGCTTTAGTCTGAGTGGTTTTCACTCGGACTAGAATTTTCTTTAAAAATTTTGAGATGGTGGGAGTTGGAGGTCAGAATCTGAGGCGGAGTGGCTTTTTTTAGGGGGAATTGTTGCATGGCATTATTGGAAAAGCAGGATCAAGACCGTGAAAGGTATGAAACGATATCGATTGAATCAAAAATCAGGGAGGGGGTCTTTCACAAAGTTGTCAAAGACCTGGAAACAGGAAAAGCTGTTTCTTGTTCTTGCAAATGCTGGAGCAAAGGAAACAAGCCCTGTTTTGGCATGAAAACTGTCGGTTTTTCTGAAACAGTTTCTTAACTTGCATGCAACATCTGACTATATTTGTTATCGAAAGCGGCAGATGGTTTATTCTTTAATATTTTTTGCAGTGTAAATCATTCTCTGTATCAACGTAATTCCGGCAATTATCACTACAATGATCACAGCGTAATCCATAAAACCGATAATTCCAATAATTGCAATTGCCAATAGTCTTTCAGCTCGCTCGCCAATTCCAACACCCTGAAGTTTTATGTTAACAATGTCAGATTTTGATCTTGCGTAGCTTACCAATAGCGACAGGGTGATTGCAAGCAATACAAGGTACGGTTCCACATACCCGCCAACCAGAATTCCCAAAAATATTGCAACTTCGGCAATCTTGTCAAACATCGAATCAAGATATTCGCCTTTTTTCGAAGTCTTTCCAGTGACTCGGGCAACCTGGCCATCAACCATGTCAAAAAATCCCGAAACAAGCAACAACACGCCACCAATAATCAATCCAAACTCCATTCCCATCCCATAGACTACGGCGGATAGCAGTGCAAAGCCCAACCCAACAAAAGTCCAAAAATTAGCAGACAGCCCAGTGGATGCAAATCCTTTTCCTATCTTTTCCAAAGCAGGTCGAAGAGAATCTCGCAGATTATTTAGCACGTGATACACCCAAAATACCATCTAATAAAGTGAACAGGGGTAGAAATGAGTCAAAATAGGCTAAAAATACGAAATAATCAAAAACCAATTTGATTTTCATGTGACGTGTTATGAGAGTGTGAAAACGACAGCGAGATCTCGCCAAGATAGCATATGCATGATCAATCGGATTTGGAAGGATATTCGCAAGGCTTGTAAAATCAAATCATATGATTGTAAAAAACGGCTAGTTTTTTTGAGACAGATTGATTGCAATCAAAGTGGAGATAATCTTGGCAGCCAGGGATGCGGTGGAGCCATTGTCATGGTAGGGATTAAGCTCCACTATGTCCACGCCGGTTACCTTAGTTTCTTGTAGAGTGTGAATCATGTCAAATAGTTCTCTCGAAGTGACCCCTACAGCTTCAGGATTGCCCACACCCGGGGCATATGCTGGGTCTAGAACATCAAGATCAAAGCTCGAATAGATCGTATCGAATGTGGAGACATGGTCTTTTAAAAGGCCAGGCCCCTTGCCGTCTCGAATCTGCTTATCGGTGATTGTTTTGATTTTATTTTCTGTAAGGAATTCCAATTCTTCTTTAACAAAAGCTCTTGCGCCAACATGTAAAATATTTTCAGAGCCCCTCTCCTCAACTATCCTTCTCAGATAAGATGCATGGCTTAGTTTGATGTCTGCAAATTCGTCACGTAAATCATAATGTGCATCAAAAACGACATATCCGGTTTCTTTTGGAAAGCTGGTATACGTTGCATATGTAATGGAATGTTCGCCGCCCAAAATGAACAGTTGCCTTTGTTTTGAGACAAGTTCGGTCGTGATTTTTTTCACCATGTCAACCATTTCAGATGCAACAACCGTGTGCCTGGTGTTTCCCAAATCCTCAATGTGCACAGATTCCAGATCAATGCCAAGATCAGGATGGAAAATTTCGATGTTGTTAAATGAATCACGGATGGCATCGGGGCCAAATCTGCAACCAGGCTTGTAAGAGTGGGTTGAATCAAAAGGTATTCCAAAAATTGTTGCCACAGGCTCCGAATCGTCATCAGAGGCAGTAATTAGCGGATTGTTGTTCATGTATAATTCAAGAAAACTCATCTTTTACACCATCAGGTTCGGTCTCTTTGAGAGATATTTTGGCTGATTCAAACCAGTGAAAGGTTTTCCTTTGGTTTGATCCTCAATTTCATTAATAAAATCATCAAATGTCAAATCTCTAACATCGCCAGTCTGCCTATCGCGTATACTAAGATTCCGTGAATTGACTTCCTTGTCGCCAATTACCAAGATATACCGAATCCATTCTTTTTCAGCTTCGCGAATTCTTTTTCCAATACTTTCATTTCGGTCATCGATGTCAACGCGAACATCGTTTGCCGAAATTTTGTCAGCAAGGGTTTCAGCAAATGTGTTGAATTCGTCTTTGAGGGGTATGATTCTGACTTGCGTAGGAGCCATCCACAGCGGAAATTGTGGTTTTCTTCCCTCGTAGGAATCTTTTGCGGCTTTTTCCAACAGCGCATAGATTATTCTCTCAATTGCACCGCTAGGGGAATTGTGCAAGATGATCGGATTTTGCTTTGTGTTGTTTTCGTCAACAAACTCGATCCCATACCTGTCTCCGTTTTCTACATCTATCTGATCAGTTGACAAAGCTGATGCCTTTCCAAGTCCGTCAATAAAGTTAAACTCCCATTTCAATACAAAGTAAAAGAATTTCTCCTTCCACATCTCAACTAGGACAGGTCGTCCGTGTCTCTTTACCAAATCCTCAATGGAGGATTTGTTCTCGTTGTAAAAGTCCTCAGTAAATCGAATTGCCATCTCATAATCAGATTCGCAGATTCCAAGCTCTCGAAGCACGCTTTGAGAAAGATCGAACCTTATCTTGATTTCATCTATTGCCTGCGGCATATCCTTGCAAAATGCATGGCAGTCAGGCATGGTAAACGCTCTCAATCGCCTTAAACCGACTAGTTCGCCCGATTGTTCTCGTCTAAAGCTGTAGCGAGTCAGCTCATAGAGTTTGTACGGCAAATTCTTGTAAGACAGTTGGAATTGATTTGCCATTAAAAATTGTCCAAAGCATGCAGCAAATCTCAAAAAGAGTTTTTTGCCTTCAGAGTCAATATTGTATTGCCTTGCAGGGAATCGATTAAAGTAACTAACCATGCTGGGATGTTCTGAATCATACATGATTGGAGTTTCAACTTCATACCCGCCATATTCTTTGACCCTGTCAGTGACATACCTCTCAATCAAAGATTTGATCAAACGTCCATTAGGATAAAATCGCATATTTCCAGAATCTGATGCCGGCTCATAGTCAGATATTCCCATTTTTTTCATCAGTGCGACATGTGGCGGCGGCTGGTCCACTTTACGAATTTTTGCAGATTCGTATTTCGCCAAGACTTCTAATTTAGGATATTTTGAAAAATTAAAATCGCCAATGTTGGTCATTGTTCCGTCAGGGGAAAGTATTTTCCAAAATGAACGAATTTTGGATTCGCCTTTGAGGGCGTCTGAAGTTAGCTCTTCAGCAGGTTTTGCATTTTGTGAATCTTTCGTTACAACTTTGAAACTTTCTGCAAGCGGATGCCCCTTCACTTGAATTTTGTAAGATTTTGTCCAGCCAAACGGGGAGTGGGATACTTCAAGCTCCGATGAGCTGTCTTCCATCTCCTTCAGCAGACTCATTGCAATTGAAGGCTTTGCAAGATTTGAACTGAGGTGAGCATAAGGGTATAGCAGTAATTTTTTGCATCCAATTTTTTCCATGGATGCTTTGATCTGAGACAGCGCGTTTTGTGCCACTGAGGAATCATCGCCATTTTCCATTGCAACGAATACCACCACCAGATCTTCTAATCTTCGAGTTTGGGGGTTTTCAATATCCTCTGCGGATTGTATCTCCTTTTTTGTAGGAGTGTACTCGATGTGATCACAGTGCAGCTGCAATATGCGCATGTTTAGAGATGTTAAAACTCGCATAAATATACGATTCCCAAAAAACAGAGGCGGCCCCCAAATCATGAATGTCGTGAATGGCTCCAAGGCAGAATGCAGCATCAACGGTCTAATGAAATTTATTCAGAATTGGTGTAAATCAGTCATGCAAGGCAAAAAAGATGAACCTCGACACCTGGAATTACTCAAAGAAAAAAAAGAACTGGAAGACAGCAGGCCACACGGAATAGACGACATGAGGCGGTGGAAGCATGCAATGGGCAAAATTCTGCAAGAACTGGAACTATACAACAAATAGTCGCCCAATGGCGTTTTAGATCTAAATTCAAATGTACTGTATTGGTAAATCAGAGCGGCCGATGAACCCATCAGATGTTTTTAGAAAAAGAAATCTTTCAAAAATCAATTTTGAATACGAAGAGCTGATTGGCAGAGATCTATCAGATTCCAACATGGGCGGAGTCGTTCTAAGAAACAGAGACATTCACAACGCGGATTTTAGCTGTACAGACCTCAGCGGGGCAGATTTGAGCGGATCCATATTGTTTTATGTTAAAATGCGAGGAGCAGATTTGCAGGGGGCGGATTTATCAAATGCAAAACTGTGGGATGCTGAATTGTATGGTGCAGATATGAGGGGGGCAGACATCAGAGGGGCAGATTTATTTTATACAGACTTGCGAAGCGTTGATTTGACTGGAGCCAATCTTAGCGGAGTGAACATCAGACATACGAATTTTGGCGGAGCTGTTTTAGAATCAGTGAATTTTGAGGGAGCAAATTATGACTTGCACACGCTAGATACGATTTCAGGTAATGGTAAAACGGAATTAAAAAAACAAGGAAACCGATGGTGACAAAATAATGATAAAAGCAAATCAAATTAGATTCAAGCGCATCCACGAAATTATTTTGATTTTTCCCTCAACGTAATGACAGAGCGCAAAATCAATCCAGAGATTCCCAAATTAGATTTAAGAAATTCAGTTGCCCTCAAGAGAGGATTTTCGCCGCGGAATCCCTCATCATAAATCATTTCGACTGAGCCAAGATTGGTTTCAACAAAGGACGTAATCAATGAAAAATCCCCCAATAGATCATCAGTTCTTTCAGTGTACAGCCTAAGCTCTACTTTGGTAATCGTGAATTCGTCCTGGAGAAAATTTCCAGAGGAGAGTAAAACATCTACAGCGTCAGGACTTCGATCCACCCTGGCAGGATCATGCAAATCTACCACATCCATTCTGTATTGTATGATATCATTCCTAAATAAGTAATGATTAGTGAACGGATTTTGCATTGCCAATCATCTGTTTCGATAGTATTATTTACCGAAAAATTAGATTTTCAGATATGGATCCTCACAAGTTTCACGGCAAGGACATTCCCCACATCAAGTTAGATCCAAAAATGACAATCGAGGACCTGGTAGATGTTTTTGCAAGCTCAGGATTCAACGGACGGCAGTTGGGGGATGCAGCTAAACTGTATGCAAAAATGATCAAAGAGGATGCCACGATTTGCCTTACAGTCGCAGGTGCAATGACGCCAGTAGGGTTTGGCGGAATAATCAAAACTCTGATTGAAAGAGGTTTCGTAGATTGGATTGTCACAACAGGCGCTAACGTGTATCATGAAGATCATTTTGCATGGGGATTGCCTGTCAAACAAGGAAGTTTTGATGTAGACGATATGAAATTGTACGAAAACGAGATTGTCAGAATCAGAGACGTTTACATTAAATTTCATGAAACGTTAGAGGCACAGGATGAATTAGTTCAAAAAATGTTTGGGGATGATTTTCCAGACAAGCCGTTTACCACCGCAGAGTTTTGCAATTTGATGGGAAAATTAAGTAAAGAAAAGGCAAAATATCCTGAAAAAAGTTTCATTACTGCAGCGTATGATTACGATGTTCCAGTATACATTTCAACGATAAAGGATTCGTCATTGGCATTAAACTTGGCAGTTCACAGATTACGAGGCAAAGTATACAATTTGGATTTTGTCAAGGAAATCATCGAGCAAGCTGCAATTCTATTCAGTTCCAAAAAGTCAGGAATTTTGGAATTAGGTGGAGGGGTTCCAAAGAACACGGCTCAGCAGACAGGTCCATTGCTGGATCAAATCCTAAAAAGAAATGACGGAGGTCAAGACTATGTCATTCAAATCACAGATGCCAGGCCGGATACGGGTGGTTTGTCAGGGGCCACCTTGCAAGAAGGCAAAAGCTGGGGCAAAGTCCAAGACGCACACAATGACATGGTCACAGTCTACGCCGATGCCACCATTGCATTTCCAATACTAGCACTCTATGTTCTGAGTAATCAAAAAAAGAGAAAGCCAAAAAGACTTTACAAGAAATTAGACACGCTATACAAAAATCTAAGTGACGATTATTTCAAAAATCCAGCCAACAGAATAAAAAAACCCAAGAAGAAAAACTAAAACTTGTCAAATCGGGCACGTTCAAGATCACGATCATCCTTTGATTCCTTCTTGTACTCTTTGTAGTGCTCTTTACAAAGAACTGTCTTTTTGCCAGAAGAATTTACGCGAAGACCGGCAGCTTCAACTTTGCTAGTATTAAGAGAACGAGCACCGTCTTGATCACAGCCTTCAAAGTTACATTTTGCTCCTTTTGATACTATTCCCATAAAGAATAGTATCCAAGATGTTATTTATACTTGAAAATAATTTCAGGGTTTGATGTTATTAACAATGGAGTTTCAGTGAAATTGGTTCATCGTTTATAAGAGGAATATTTTTTTCTAAAAACATGGCCGGAGCAAAGAAATCAACAGGTGGAAGTAAAGACAAATCAACAAACACCAAATCTTCAGGTGCCAAAGACACAAAGAAAAAGAAAGACAAAGGAGAAGGCGGACCAAAGAGAGCTGAAATTGTAGTTATTGTAAACGAACAACAAGCATTGAAGATTATTCAAAATTCCAAAGTCATCACGGTTCAAGATCTTGCAAGACAGACAGGGGTCAAAATTTCCGCAGCAAATGCATTTCTAAAAGAATCTACAAGCAAAGGAATTGTAAAAAGAGTTGGCGGGTATGCAGGCCATCATTTGTATCAAGCAGTATCCTCATAGATACAAAGAACATCGCCAGATTTAACGTCCTTTAACGCATCAATGTTTTCAGACAGTTTTCCTATCAGAGTCATGGCTTTTGCAAATACCGCGTCATTTAGAAAAAAACAGAGGCTTCCAGCAGACGGCAAGAATGCAACATCGCCTTTTTTAAATTCAGTTCTAGATCGTTCTATTCCAGAATCTATGTTTGATTCAAAATACAAAATACTTTTTCCAAGCAAGTGAGCATGTCCCTCCAGCGGCAATGATCTCATTATAGTTCCGACAGTCCTTGGAGACAAGTGTCGTTTTAGATCACATGAAATTTTTGCTTTTCCTCGAATTTCTAAAATCAGCTGTTTTTTGGAGACTGAAGATGTACTCAATTCGCACTTTAAAATGATTAGATTATATAACGTTTTAAGGAAATTTGCTTACTTGTCTGATACTGATGATGAATCTCAATTAATGGAATCTGTACAACCTGAAGAAAGCATAGATGCGCCAGTTGATGATGCAGACGCACCAGTTGAGGAAAATGCAGGACTAAGCAAAGCATTAGACACATACAGAAAATTAATAGATAGAAAGGATCTTGTCGAACCATTAACCGATAAAGAACAAAACAGTCTTGAAAAAAGAATCAAAGAGATTGAAGAAAGAGAGATCATTGAGAAAATTGAAGAGCATGAACCAGTAGAAATTCCATGTGAGAAAAATAAAATCACAATCGGACCGCCGACATTGACAAGATTTGAAAAGGCAAGAATTATGGGAGCAAGAGCATTGCAATTATCATTAGGCGCACCGCCATTCATCCCAATTCCAAAAAATGCAAGAATTTCATTAGACATCTCAATGGAAGAGTTGGAACAAAGAGTAATCCCAATTACAATCAGAAGAGTACTCCCTAACGGGGATTATCAAAACATACCAATTGATTATTTTGAAAAATGAATCAATGGTCGATAAAACTTAAAAGAACATAAAATTTCTATATATTGAATAATGCTCATGGAAGAGACATCTAAACCGCATGGTCAAGTGCAGACCGAAAAGTCTGAAGTGACCATAATACAAATAGGAAATTACCCCGTGATGGAATCTGCCATCGATGTACTGACAATATTAGGCAACAAAAAGAAAGTGATTTTAAGATCAAAGGGCAGCAACATACCAAACGCTGTCGCGATAGCAAACATCATCACCGAAAAAATGCTCAAAGGAAATTCTCACGTTCAAAAAATCAACCTAGACACAGTGGCAGCTGCAGGAATTGGGGATATGACTTCAACGATAGAAATTATTTTGATTAAAAACTAGTAAACGCTTCCAGGACCCTTAAGAAGCATATTCTCACATTCTTTGCAAACTTGCTCATCTATGTTTGATTCTAAATTGTGATGTATCTCGCAGATCAACAAACTTGATTTGATATAGTTGCAGAGTCCGATAAATTTAGAAAGGCTTGACGGCGTATATGCCCTGTCTGAAGAAAGACCGTCGCATAGTTCATCAATCATTATTGCGACTTGTTTTTCTGCCAAAAGTTTCGCAATCAGAGATGGGTCGCCTCTTGTGCCCCTAATGTAATTGCTGATTGCAGCTTGGGTGACTCCCAGCATTTTGGAGATTTCGTCCTCTCTGATGTCATGATCTTCTGCAAGTTTTTTAGCAAGGATAGCACGCAACGCAGGGATCAGAGTCTTAGATTCAATTTCAGCAGGAAGTAGCATTACCCCTTAGGGATTTGATTAAGAATTTAAAGTTTGCAATAAAAAATAATATCCCCATTCAGCCGCATCAGGCATATCTATTTTAATTTCCAAATAACATCCAGAGCATTGGAAGAATTTTCTCACAACATCTACAGCGTTTTAGAAGAGTCATGTAATGAATGCAGATCAAACTTGATTTCATTGTCAGGCGGACTGGATAGCTCCATAATTGCACATTTCTTAAAACCGAGAAAACCAAACACCGTTGCAATAATTGCGGAGGATTTCGTGTCGACTGATCTGACGTATTGCCAAATGATTTCAAAAAAAATGGAACTGCCATTGACCATTTACAATGTCAGAACAGAGCAGATTCTAGAAGCAGTAGAAGAAACAATAAAAATTCTAAAGAATTTTAACGATATTGAAATTCGCAATAATGTTGTAATGTGTTTGGCAATCAAATGGGCAAAAGAAAATGGGGAAAAATCAATCATCACGGGGGACGGAGCAGATGAATTATTTGCAGGGTATAGTTTCCTGATAAACAAATCAGAAAATGAATTGGCAAAGGAAATTAAAAGAATATGCTCAATCATGCACTTTCCCACACAAAAGATAGGGAAAGCGTTGGGAGTAAGCATAGAGTCACCCTTTCTAAATGAAAACGTAATAAAATTGGCCGAAAAAATTCCAGTCAATCTGAAAGTAAGGGAGGAAAACGGAAAAAGGTACGGCAAATGGATTCTACGAAAAACATTTGAAAAACACATCCCACACCAAATTGCATGGAGAGAGAAATCTCCAATGCAGGAGGGATCAGGAACTGCAGGGCTAACCGATTTGTTTGATTCAATTGTAGGAGAAGAGCAGTTTGTCGAGAAAAAACTGACAGTAGAGAAAACAGACGGGGTAATCATCAGAAGCAGGGAATCGATGCACTATTATGAAATTTTCAAAAAATTATTTGGTACGCCTGTGGATTCTAAATCAGATGAAGTATGCCCGTATTGTAAACACCATGTAGGAAAATCAAAATTTTGCAGAATGTGCGGGGCATTCCCAATCTAGATATTTTTTCTATATTTTCTAGGCTTTTTGAGAAAAATTTTCCGGCATCCCGAACAACAGAAATAAACTTTTTTTCCATCATGATCATGGATCAATGCCAAATCTTCGTCAAGTTCAATTCCACATACAGGATCTACTGGCACAAACTTTCCACTTTTAAATTCTATTTATAGATTCATCTGAGGACAAAACGGAGTTAATTTGCTAAAAGAATTTTTTTCAGGTTTTTGCCAAAGTTCTAGCCATAGAAGAGAGATGATCAATTTCAAGTGTCACCGCGCTGCCACCACGTAAAGAAATTATGGATTCAATTTCTTCAGATCTGCCAAAAAATTTTTGTCTCCAGAAACATTTCTCACAAACTGCCCATTCAGGAAACCAAATGTTATTGTGAATTAATTATTTCGATAATTTTCTTTGGAAGTGAACCGTAATCAGAGTCAGGTTCAGATACGACATACAATATGTCATCGTTGATTATTACGCTAATTGCGAGTGCACGTTGGCGAGAAGCCATGGCAAAGTTCACAGGTCCGAGTTGCCTATCAAATTCTTTTCTCATTTTTACGCGCAATGCCAGTTCCATGAAAATCATCTCGTCATCTTTTTCACTTTCTAAAGGTTCAACATTTTCTTTCATTCCGCCTGCAACTAACCTACCCCGCTCATTAATCACACCCACAAAACGAATTTTCGGGTCAATTGAAAATACCAAATTGCAAATTTTTGCATAATCATAAATTTTAGCAGACAAATTACCTAGTCACACTAAATATCACTCATTTATTATCTTTCTACAAAATTTCAAGGTCAATAACGTAAAAAATTATGAAGTCAGTTTTTTCACCAATGCAAGAAAGTCATTTTCAGACATTGGCGGTATTTTCATGATTTCAAGATTCTCTGAAACGTGTTCTGCAGATTTTTGTCCTACCAATGGAGCTAAAACGCCAGGGGATGAACGAATGAATTGTAAAGCGCGTACAGATTGTTTCAAATCATTGAATTCTGGAATTGTTCCAGGAGCAAGCAACCTACCCTGCATGAAAGGAACACTGGTAAATACCCCAATCCCCAATCTCAAAGCAGCCTCCAAGATGGAAATATTTTCAGTTCCAAGTAGTTGGTTTTTTGCAAGTAGTGCCTGATCATAATTCATGTTGTAAGGTAACTGAATGAATCGAAATCCGTTATTTTCACCTCCAATTTTTTTAGCCATGTTGACCGTGTCTTCAAGTGAAAGATATTGAGGATTATCAGACGGAACTCTGAAACATTCCCATGTCGCCATGCCATAAAATTTGATTTTTCCCTCATTTCGTTTTTGTTCGTATAATTCAAAAACTGATTGTAAATTTTTCAAGAATTGTTCTTTTGAAATATCCTTAATTTGCCCTTCAACTGCATTGTGAAGATACATCAAATCAAGACATTCAAGATCCAAGTTTTTCAAACTCCTGTCTAATTGATCAGAAAGATACGACGTAGTCATACAGTGGTATCCAGATGTGACGTCTCCCTCTTTGATAACTCCTTTTTGGGAATATTCCTCTTTCACATATTCCCAAAAGCCCAGTTGTACATCAGCATCATTTGTAACATAGCCATTTTTTGAACTGACAAATATTTGATTTCGGTTGATTTTGCCCTCTTGGACCAGTTCTGCAATCGCCTTTCCAACGGATCTTTCTGCTTTTTGTGATCTATAGTTTATCGCAGTATCTACGACATTAATTCCAGACTGAATTGATTGTTTAACAGCATTTTTTACCAACTCATCAGTTTTTGCATCAGGATCTCCAAGATACGTTCCAATGCCGACATTTGAAAGAAAGAGATTTTCAAATTCATTAAAATTCTCCGAGATTATTCCCGAATTTTTAGAAAATTCCCTAGTGCCTTCAAAAGTCGCATGGCCTGAAATCATACAGACTCTTTTTGATTGCTGAATTTATGTCTAGAGCAAAGATCCAATTAAAAAGCTAGATACAAACAAAATGCCAGTCACCCTGGCAAACATCAGAGTTGAAGACATGTATGGTATGAGACTATCAACGGAATCATAATTTTTCTGCAATCCAATTCCTGATTTTATCACTAACGGGATACTGAGAAAGCCAATCATTGAAACTAAAGGGAATAAATTCGTCCAAACGCCGATCATTATTGCCACATATGACACAAGGGGGAAAACCCAAAATAATTTTGCAGCTCTTTGTTTTCCAGCAATAATGACCAGAGTTTTTCTGCCTTGAGATTTGTCTGCATCGTGGTCTGGAAAAGATGCAATAAAAAGCACAAGTGAAGACAGCGAGCCTACCACTACCCCGGCAAGAATAGATTCAAGTGAAATTTCACCAGATTGGATAAAGATAGTTCCAATGACAATCATTGCGCCCTTTACAGCAACAAAGAATTCACCCAATCCAGAATCAACAATTTTAGTAGAATAGAAATAGATAGACAGAATTGCAAATCCAAGAATGATTGCAATGGTAATACCGTCTGTAATTACAAAGTATCCTCCAATTATAGTTCCAAGCATTAGAAATGCAACCCCGGCGCGGTATACTGAAGAGGGTTTGAGCAATCCTTCAGGCAATACGCCAGTACCGCCACTCATTTTGGTTCGAGTTGTTTTAGTGTCAATTCCGCGTTTAAAATCCCAAAAATCATTTAACAGATCAACACTTGCATGAAGTGCCATTACGCCTGCAAAAGTCAATCCGGCATCTAAAATATCCAAGGATGAATTTTGCCACCAGTTTAATGCCAAACCAACAGAAACGGCAATTACAGATGCTAGAAGGAATCTCATTCTAATCACACGAAACCATACAGATAGCATTCAAAATAATGTTAATTTTTCAATATAATATTCATGAGTTTTATGAATATCCCCTTGTTTATATCAAAATTAGAAAAAACATACTCATGATCATAGGGAAAATATCAAAAAATGATGAAAAAGTGAAATTTAGCATCCCAATTCATTGCACTGCTTGTAACAAACAAGTACCGGGCAGAATGGTAGCGGAGAAGAAATATTCTCAAACCAGTGCATTCAAAGAAGACATTGAAAATTTTAAGAAATTTTATCTTTGTGGAATTTGCAGAGACAAAAAAAGGGTAAATAAAAAATGAGAAATTAAAGTTCTTCCTCTTCTTCCCATTCTTCTTCCAAATTAGATTTGGATTTTCTCAAGAACATAAAGACAACTACTCCCACCATCAAAATTCCGCCTATTACAATGTAAATAATCCACTCAGGCAATTCCAAATCAATTGAATCAAACATTTTTTCAGGAGCATCGACATTGACAGTGAAGGAATCCTGGCCTTCGGCATACCCTTCAGCAGTTGCAATGATGTCAAAAGAAATGTTTGGTCCCTTCAATGCGGTCAAACTAACAACGGCACTGCCGTCAGAACCAGTCCTAACAACATTTGGAGTGATCAAGGCATCTTCAGAATTAGAAGATATTTTTATCGATGCCCCAGA
>JAQBHN010000024.1:0-27936 GCA_032127635.1 Nitrososphaerota archaeon | reverse complement strand
AGTCGCGTTAGGTGATAATTTTGAATCAGTAATGACTTGAAATGCTTTTGAAAACAAAACATCTCCTGCAAGTATTGCAATTGGCATGCCGAATTTTTTGTGTACTGTGGGAACGCCATGACGCATTTCATCATTGTCCATTATGTCGTCATGAACTAATGTAAAATTATGAACCATCTCCACTGCGCTTGCAGCGGGCATTGCATTGGATACTTTACCTTTTAAAATTTGACAGCTTCTGATTACCATGTATGGCCTGAGTCTTTTTCCACCATTTACAATCAAATGTCCTGCCGCATCATAGAGTTTCTTTGGGTTCCCCTTTAATTTTGAATTTAGATATTTGTTTACTATCTTGGCATTTTGTTCCATTTGTTTAGTTTTATCCATTTACTAGTCTCCATTTGTCATCTGGCAGGTGAATTTTGATTGCTTTTTGTAATTCATCATGCACTTCACTATTCATCCATGTAGATAAGATGCCTGCATGCTTTTCAAGCATGGATTTATCGGATTTCTCCAATAATTCCAATGCGATAAGCATCCACGGGCAATAGATTTGTGGGTTTTTCTTTAATTCTGCAATCAGTTCTTTAGACGAAATCCATTTAATTTCATCAATCTCCCCCTCAATTTCTTTTAACTCTGTAGATTTGTCAATTATGCCAATTAGAGTCCCGCATATCTCATTTTCAGATCCTACATCTTTGTATGGAACATGATATTCAAATTTGTGTAAATAGTCTAATGTGCCATCGATTCCTAGTTCTTCAGGCATTCTTCTTTCTCCTGATGAAACATAGGTTTCTGATTCTCTTGGATGGCTTGCGAATGTCCCATCCCAATCATTGGGCCATAACATTTTGTCTTTAGCCCTTTTTGTAAGAACCAATCTTCCATCATCATCAAACAGCAGTGCTGTAAATGCTCGATGTAATTTTCCGTTTGGCAAGTGGCACTTTACCTTTTCTTCACTTCCTATCGGATTGTCGTTTTCATCAACTAAAATTACAAATTCTTCAGACATTTCTTTTACCTCTAAACAATGTTCCTTCAAATATCCTATTTTTAACCGCTTTCACAATTCTCTCGGGTTTGTTACCGTTTGCAAAGAACACACTCATTCCCATCTTTGCAATTTTTGACGCCTCTTCAACCTTCCTAGTCATACCGCCAGTAACATCCATTTTATTTTCAGAAATGGATGGGCGTTCACCCTGTAATTCATAAATCAGTTTTTTTGTTTTTAAATCCGAATACAATCCATCTTCGTTTAACGCAAAAATACAAAGTCTGGGCCTTAGAATTTTTGCAAGATGAGTCATGATCTTATCTCCGGATAAAATGTATGTTTTTCTTTGACCGTACCATAACGCATCTCCGTATGTGACTGGAATCAAGCCTGATTTTGCAATTTTTTCAATCTCTTTAATTTTTTTAGTAATGGGTTTGTTTCCAGACATAAAGTCAGTTGGAGGAAGACAATACGGGTTTAATTTGTTTTTTAGCAGTGAATCTAAAATGATTTTATTTAATTCGATCATTGAATTTTTAACAATTGCAACTCCTTTTGGATCATGTATTTTTGCTTTTGTGTGCATATCGTATTTTACAGACCAATAATGTCCATATGATCCCCCTCCATGGACGATGATTATCGGCTCGTTGATTTTTCTCAAACTTTTAGAAAGAGCGTCTATTGTTTTTTTCCTGGCCGATAACGGTTTTTTTTTATTTGTAATGATGGAACCGCCTAGTTTTATTAGAATCATATTCTTCAAAATTATCTGATCAATTAAAAAGTATCCAGACCCTTAAAATCGATTTTAACTGAAAAACAATCATAATTCTTATCTTTGAATTGATTAACGGTGTGTTCCAGATTTGACTCATCTGTAAGTGCGTATATGCATCCTCCCCCTCCAGCGCCAGTAATTTTTGCACCAAATGATTCAGTTTGACCTATCTGGATCATTTCTCTTAATTTATCATTAGAAACTCCTATTGTTTCTAGATATTCCTGATTTTCTCTAACTTTGGTTCCTAATTTTTCAACATTGTTTTCCGTCAATAACTCCAAAACCTCTTCAACTAACTTTGATTCTTTTTTACACAGCGAGGAAAATCCGATTTCATCCTTTTCCTTAAACTGCCTTACCTCGCCAACTACTGATTCTGTGGAGTGTTCGATGTTTGAGTTGGCAATTACTAGGTGAAAATTGGGCTTGGATTCTATTTTATGAAATCCGTTTTCTTTGTCATATTCCATAATTCCACCATAGGTGCAGACGGTACAATCAGCTCCTGACGTATTTTCAAAAATTGTTTTTTCAGCTTCTATTGCTAGAGCAAGAATCTCTTCATTGGATGTCTTTCTAAATAATCTTGAAATCGCAGCAGCCCCCGCTACACAACAAGCAGACGATGAACCTAAACCTACTCCTAGTGGGATGTCTGATTCTACAATGATTTTGATCCCGGCATTTTCATTCTTTAACATTTTGTCTGCCAAATAATAAAATGGTTTTAACGGTGAATTAATTTCCGAAATGGGTTTTCCAGGTTCTGATTCTAAATTTCCAATGTTTGACTGGATGGATATTTTTCCACCCTCAGTTTTTTCTGCAGTTACTGTAATTCTTTTATCAATTGCACACAGAATTGCTTTTACTCCATACACTACAAAATGTTCCCCAAAAAGAATTACTTTTCCTGGAGCAGAAGCTTTGGATTTCAATTATACACTTTAAAATTCTGAAAATTATTCGATTTCCTCTTCGGTAATCTTTGTTTCAAAATCATCTATTTCTTCTTTCATTGGTTCGTTCTCTTTCAGTTCCCCTCTTTCAATTAGGATCTGACGCACCAATAGCCAGTAAACTGTAGCTAGAGCTTTTCTTCCTCTGTTGTTTGCTGGGATAATTACATCCAGATTAGATGTGATGTTGTCTGTATTTGCAATTCCGATAATTGGAATGCCTGCATTTGTTGCTTCAATAATTGCTTGCTCATCTACCTGTGGATCTGAAATTAAAACTAATTTTGGTTCAATGTAATATGGTAATGATGGGTTTGTCAGTGTTCCTGGCATGAATCTTCGAAGTAATTTTTTAGAGCCTAAACTTTCACAGAATTTCTCAATTGGCGTTTCTGCATATTGTCTGCCGGAGCACACTATGAGGTTTTCAGTACCCAATCTGTTGATGAATTTGGCTGCTGTCTTAATTTTTTCTAATGTGATGTCTAAATCAAGCATGTATAGTCCTTCAGGGCTTGCTTTGGTGATGAACGATTTCATGAATTTGGTCTTGACTTGAGTGCCTACCCTAATTCCGGTAGCTAAAACCATCTTTTTGATGTCGATTCCTTCAGCTTGTTCACTCATGACGATTTTAAATCTCTGCCATACCGCGTATTAAATCATGCTCTGACAGTCGTAATAACTCATTAAGTTTTGCCACTCTTTCTCCTCCAACAACGCCCACTTTGAGCATTTTTGACTTTGTAGCGATACCGATGTGAGATATTTGAGAATCTGTAGATTCTCCAGATCGATGCGATGTGATTAGTTTGATGTTGTTCTTTGCTGCTTCCTTGAAAAATTCAAAGGCGTCAAAAAGACTCCCTGCTTGATTGACTTTTAAAATTGCTGCATTGCATGATTTTGCTTCGATTGCTTTTTTTAGGATGTTTTTGTTTGTCACAGTCAAATCATCTCCCACTACCAATATGTTTGGGAATTTTTTTGTTAATTCTGACATGTCCTCAAATGCCTCTTCGTGAACTGCATCTTCGGCATAAATTAATTTGAATTTCTCAATGATGTTTGCTGCAAAGTCAATTTGTTCTCCAGTTGAATTTTCAAAGCCTGCTCTGTCATAAACATACTTTTCTTTCTCATCATTCCATTGCGTTGAAGATGCAAAGTCTACCCCGAGTGACACTTCTTTTCCTAAGGTGAATCCTAAATTCTCACATGCTTTTGCAGAAATTTCCAATGCCTTTTGATTGTCTAATTTTGGTGCCCAACCGCCTTCATCCCCTCTACCATTTGTAAAGTTGGGATCTTCTTTTTCTAAAACCTGACGTAGTTCTTTGTGAACTGATAAATTAGTTTCAATGGCGTCTTCAATAGTTTTTGAGCCTGTAGCACAGATCAGTATTTCTTGAATGTCTGGAGTTCCGGGACCTGCATGTGCTCCGCCTCCTAAAATATTCCCTAATGGAAATGGGAACTTGAATGATGATTCAGACGAGAGTGTCTTAAACAATGGCTCATCTGATGCCTTTGAAGCTGATTCCATGGATGCGATTGTAACTGCAAATGCTAATGCCCCGCCAATCACTGAATAGTTTGTTGAACCATCCAATCTTTTTAGAACGTCGTGAACTCCTTTGAGATCTGATGACTCTAAACCGACAAATTTTTGAGAATTTTCTTTCAGTATTTTGAGACTTTCTTCAGGTTTGCCATTTGGGAAACTGACTGCTTCATATTTTCCTACACTTGCACCTGACGGAGCACACACTCTTCCTAAAAATTTGTTATCTGATTGAACATCAACTTCAATTGTTTTACTGCCTCGGCTGTTGTATAGAATACGTCCTTCAATTGAGGATATTTTAGCCAAGTTATTCTAACTCAGATAGAACTTCTTGTTTTCTTCTCTGAATTGCTTCATAAAACGGAATTACTTGCTGTATTGTTTCTACCGTGGTCAAAAACATTCTTCTACAACAATATCTTTCAACGCCTAAGGAATCGAGAGTTTTTGAAGGCTCCTCTCCTGCTTTTATTTTATTCTGATAATCTTCAAATTTATCAGCGACTAATTTTCCACAAGTTAAACATCTTACAGGAATTAACACGAACAAAAAAGTAACCAAGGATTATAAAAACCATGCAAGAAATTTAAAATGCGGATGTCGCCCAGCCTGGCCAAAGGCGCTAGCTTGAGGGGTTAGTCTCTTAGGAGTACGTGGGTTCAAATCCCATCATCCGCACCACTAATTTTTAGTCGATTTTTCTATTTTCTTTAGAATTTTGATTAATTCAGTTCGTCTTTTTTCTTCAGTAATTACAGATCTGACATCGTCTACTAGGATTCTGTTCACATCGATTTTTCTTCTTGCTTCTTTTACTACTTTATCGTACATTGAAAAAGTGTAAAGTTGAAGATACAAATTTTCCATCACTTCAAAAATCCTTGTTGCCTCATCAATCTCATCTGTCCTGATTTTATCAAAAACCTGTCTTTTCAATTCTCCAACACAATCAAGTAATCCTAAAACATATGATTCGGGCATTACTGCCAATTTTTCATCCGAAGGAATTTCTTTTTTTTCAACGATTGCAATTAAACATGCAGCCTCTACAAATTCTTGTTCTGGTGTGATTAGATATCTTTCTAACCCCCCCGTTGCCTTTTTCTTGTATTTTTTTAATAATATCTCTGCTTGTTTTAGGTTATTTTTTCCTACTGTTAAATCTCCTTTATGGACTGCAATAATCGATTTACTGCATAGGATGATAATTTCCCTTGTATTTTTTAATAGAAATTCCCTAGCATCTTGCACGCTTTCTAAATCTTTTGCAATTTTACTCAATGACGGTTTTACATTTTTTAATGTCATGTTTAGCATTGTTTTAAAAGTAGGATAAAGCCGTTTGCCAAACTCTTGGGATGAATTCAGCAATTATTTCTAAAATTACCTTTTTAGATTCATGTTTTTTCTTCGGGAGGTTCACCTGCTTTTATTCGCTTATCGAAGAACAGACAGGCAGTAAGATCGCCTGTGACATTGACCATTGTTCTAGTCATGTCTAAAATTCTATCAACTCCCAAAAGAAGCACAACTGCAACAGGGGGGATTCCAGCTGCAATGAGGATTGTTGAAAGAATTACAATTCCTGTTCCTGGCGCTGAAGGTGCGCCAATGGATGCGGCGAGAGCAGTTAGTGAAATTAAAAGTATTGTGGTAAAACCTAAATCGATATTGAAAAGCTGAGCAAGAAAAAATACGGCTATTATCTGGTATAGTGCAGTGCCATCCATGTTGATTGTGGCACCCAAAGGAATGATGAACTGGGACACCTTTGGTTTCACCTTCATCTTCTCCTCTGCTGTTTTGATTGACAGCGGCATTACAGCTGCAGAGCTGGAAGTCGAGAATGCCAGTAGTTGGGCATCCCTCATCATTGCAAGTGTGGATAACAGGGGTCTTTTTGCAAAAAATTTGATGATTAACGCATAGACGAACACCATTGCGAAAAGACCTAGCACCACGGTCAGCATGTATGCCCCAATCCCTGCAAGTGCAGACAGGCCGATTTTTGATGTGATTCCTGCTATCAGGCCAAAGGCTGCCAACGGTGCCAGACGCATAGCCCACGATACTACCTTCATGGTAATTTTTTGTATGGACTCTAGCAAGTCAAGTATCGGCTGGGAGCTTTGTTTTGGCAATGCAATCATGGAAACCCCGACAATTAGCGCGAAAACGATTATGCTTAGCATCTCTCCGGACATGAATGATGCCAGGGGATTGCTCGGTATCAGACTCACCAAACCCTGCGGGATGTCTTGTATGCCAAATTCAGTTCTTTCTACTGACTCTGCATCTACAATTCCAAAACTTTCCCTGATCAAAGAACTGTCGATAAAATTTCCAGGCTCTATGGTTGTTACAAGAAGAATTCCTATTGCTAATGCAATTACAGTCGTTGCAACAAAATACAGCGCAACCCCCAACCCAATCTTTTGCAGATGCTCCAAGCTGCCCGATGATGTAATGCCCCTGATGATTGATGCAAAAATTAACGGTATGATGATCATTTGAATGATCTTTAGAAACAGATTGGCTGGAATTGCCAACCAGTCAGTAATTATTCCGGCTGTATCTTTTTCAACAATTCCCACTTCTGGTCCTAAAATTATGCCTAACACCAGCCCGCAGAATAGAGCAACAAGAACTTGGGCCCATAATTTTTTCTTTATTAGATATGTGATTTGGGGGTAAGGATGTTTGAAAGATTCAATTTCCATTACACATATTTTAAATCGCCCTTATTTATTAGAAAATTCTGCAATTCTCAACAATGAACCGGCTGAATCCTTTGGACTGGCTAAAAATTAATCAATTTCAGACATGTTTCGTATTCTCAAATCTCTTAGGAGGTTACTCAAAACGTATTTCCAAATCTTAACTTTGAGGCTCAAAAATAAAAATAAAAAATTAGCCTTATGCTAAAAGGCCAATTTTCTTTTCTCTTCTGATGGAGAGTACTATGTATGCAGAAACAGCTATGATTCCGCCTTGAAGAATTTTACTTAGAATGTCGAGAAAGCCGACATCGTCTTGCAATCCCACAAATGGAATGTCTGCAGTTCTAGACAATACATACAGGCCTATCAGAGCCAGAGAGCCGCCTATTGCCAACACATAAGGGACTTTACTGGTATGTCTGGTAATGGTTGCCCATAATCCCACCGGGATATATGCAGCGCCAACTGCTGCAAAAAACGCAGTTTCAATAAAAGCGCCACTTTCAAACTCTGACGGATTACCCATATTTGCTTCAAATTCTTCACTTGCTTCGGCAATTTCCTGTGTAGCTACAAAGAGATACAGAGATCCTGTAGCTAACATCAAAAATGCCATTGAAATTATAGCTGATTTCATTGCTTTTGATTTCATGATTAGTCCATGACAAATTGAATATAATGTCTGCCTATCATTCTCAAAAAAAGAGAATGGAAGATATTAATTAAATGTCTAAATACAAACAAGAGAAAGATGTCGGAAGAAATTCATTATGCAACTATGGCAATACATTTGATTGTTGGATTTGTACTAGTATTTTTTGCTGCAAAAGCATTTAAAAAAACAAAGTATCCACCAATGGCATTACTTGTACTTGGATTTTCTTTAATTGTAATAGGTGATACCGTAATCGGTGATCTTGTAGAATTTTTCGAACAAGGCATTTTTGGTGAAATACTGGAAGAGGGAATTGAGATTGCAGGCTTTATCATTTTAATATTGGCAGTGAAACGAAGCTGAGATGGACAATGTCGGTGAGATTCTCTCCGCAATATCTGATGAACAGGTTAGAGGGATAATAAAACAAGTAACAAACACCGAACTAACCGTACAACAAATTTCTAATTTGCTAAATATCCCGCAATCAACTGCATACAAAAAGGTGCGAAAATTAGAAGAACTAAAAATCATTAAAAAAACCAAAGTTGTAAGGACTCTGGAAGGTCTTGATGAAAGTTATTACAAAAATTGGACTAGTGAAATCGTCATCACGTTTAGAGAAGGAGAATTATCTTATGCCCTTGAACGTGTAAAGATTGAAGATAAGATTGTACGACTCTGGCAAAAATTTTCAGAATAGCGTTCTCTTTTTTTGATAATGATAGGCATCTATTATATTCATTTTAGGATACACTGTATATGAATAAAAAAATATTAGCCGGAATAGCAATTGCTTCCATACTGATAGTCTCCGTAGGGGCAATTACTGTATTAAAATCGGCATTGGGGGATGGTGCAATAGAGTTACCTGCTGAAGAAGAAATGGAAAAAACACTCGATCTTCAAGAGGGAAATGAACGAGGCGAATCTTCAGAAGAAGCACAGGAGCATGGTGAAAGATGATGGCCCATGTGATGAAATCCAAACTAGAAGGTAATTGGAAACTGAAACCTCTGATTAGTTCAAAAAAGCAAATAGGGTGCGAAAAAATACTTTTTGCAAACAATGCACTCTATTCAAATTTGAAATGGGAAGATATTGCAGGACTGTTTTAGATGCTGCTGGAAATAATTGAATCTTGAAACTGACTTGTCTGCATTGTGGAAAATCATGGTAAATCAGACCATTTTTACCCTATTTTGGAAATGTTTCGTATTTTCAAAGCTCTTATTTTAGATATAATTTCATGAGAAATGTGGAAATTACTGTTGATCAGATGTATGGCATAGAAAACAAAGGCCATGACATGGGATTTTTGAAAAAATTCATGATGGAGAATGCTGGGGCTGCAGCAGTTAGAAGATTGCTTGAAAAAATTGATAATGTGGAATCAAAAAATATTCTGATTTTTGCAGGATTGGGCAATAATGGTGGCGACGGATTGGTTATGGCAAGACATTTGGCTGGATACGGCGCTAAAGTTACAGTAATGCTTCTTGGCAGTCCTGATAAAATAAAAACTGAAGAAAGTAACTGGAATTGGTCGATTTTGCAAAAAATGCCTTCTGTGAAATTAATGTCTGGCAATTCTTTTGATTTTGATTTTAAACCCGACGTGATAATTGACGGAATTCTGGGAACTGGAATCTCTGGGGAAATTAGAGAGCCATATGCCTCTGCGATAAACTACATTAACGAAACAGACTGTTACAAATTTGCAGTAGATGTCCCATCTGGATTGGATCCACAAACTGGTGAAACCGCAAATATTTACACAAAATGTGACATGACGGTAACTTTTCACAAAATGAAACAAGGAATTCCCAAACGAAAAGATTTGACTGGGGAATTGTTTGCAGAAAAAATAGGAATTCCTCCTGAAGCTGAAGAGGGAATACTATGAAAGTGCATCAGATTCAAGTTGGAAACATGCAGAATTTCTCATACGTTGTCGAAGATGATGATACTGACGAATCAATCATAATTGATCCTTCGTGGGATTTGATAGAATTAGAAATGATCATTAAAAAAAATAACCTGAAAATCAAATACATTGTAAACACTCATCATCATTTTGATCACACGTTGGGAAATGAAGCAATGGCCGAATCTACAAAGGCCCCTATTATCCAACACGAGAATTCAGAATTAAAGCATGATATCACAGTGAAGGACGGGGATGTCATCGAATTTGGAAATTCGAAATTAAAAGTGATTCATACTCCTGGCCATTCTAAAGATAGTATTTGTCTTGTTGGGGACGGAAAAATTTTTTCTGGCGATACCCTGTTTGTTGGAAATTGCGGTCGTATTGATTTGCCTGGAGGCAGTGTAAAAGATCTTTACCATAGCATTTTTGACGTTTTGCACAATTTGGATGAAAATCTGGTCATGTATTCAGGCCATAATTATGGTGGCTCTGAAATTTCTACACTCGGACAAGAAAAAATCACTAATCACGTGATGCAAAAACGAACTGAGCAGCAGTTTATTGACATGATGGGCTAGAATCTTGATGGAAAATATTGAACTTTTTGGAAATGTGGAACAGGGGAAAAGTTTTCTGGAGTCTATGAAATCTAAAAGATTTCTCTTTTCTTTCGTAATATCTTATACTGAAACTTGTGAAATTCCTGGAATTACCTTTGCGGGTGCGGATAGCGATTCAATACAGTTTACACCGCCCGCTGATGCTGAATACCTTCATTACGGATATTGCAAAACAATTGATAAAATTCCAATGACGCCTGACGGTAAACCTACTCCTGGCTTGCTGACAAAAACCGCGTTAGAGTCTGCTAGTATTCCACACTTGACAATTAATGCAGGGAGCAAAATTTCTCCACAACTGCCATTTATTGATACTGGAATGTCATTTGGAAAAAATATTTTGACTAGCGATGCAATGACCGATTCTCAGGTATCACACGCTGTTGATTATGGGAGAATAGTTGGAAGAAGTTTGGCATCTTTAACCGACTGTTTGGTGATTGGCGAAAGTATTCCTGGTGGAACCACCACTGCACTAGCCGTATTGAAAGCACTAGGTTTTGATGCAAAAGTTAGTTCTAGCATTCCAAATAATCCAGTTGAACTGAAAAATCAAATCGTTAAATCTGCACTGGATAGGATAGACTCTGATCATCCTTACAGTATTGTGGCAAAAGTTGGCGATCCTATGATTCCTTTTGTAGCTGGAATGCTGAGTTCTGCATCTGACATATCTAATGTGATGTTGGCAGGTGGAACCCAGATGGCTGCTGTATTGGCATTTGCGTCAAAAATTGGCTTTAATGAAGAAAATACCGCGATAGGAACCACGTCATACATTACTAATGATGACAGTGCAAATTTCACGAGCCTTGTAAGGGAAATTGCTGACATTCCTGCAATTGCTGTCAATCCAAAGTTAGAAAAATCTCAACATGCTGGTTTGAAAGCATTTTCAGAAGGATTTGCAAAGGAAGGGGTGGGGGCCGGAGGAAGCATCATCTCCTCAATGATTAAAACTGGGAATGACTCTGCAAAATTTTTAGAGATGGCAGAAAAAGAATATCTTCGATTATTTACTTCACTGTGACTGATTTTGCTAGATTTCTAGGATAATCTGGGTCTGTATCTTTCTCAAGAGCTGCATAGTATGATAATAACTGAATTGGAATTATTTCTGAAACTGGATACAGTACCTGATCTATTTTTGGCATTTCTATCCAATAGTCATAGACATCGCTTTCTATGTCTGAAACTCCGATAATTTTTGCTTCACGAGCTTTGATTTCTCTTGCACTGGTTAACGTGTCTAAATATGTGGAATCATTCGGATTAATTATTATCACAAACACGTTTGAATCCATCAACGCAAGAGGCCCATGTTTTAATTCTCCGCCTGGAATCCCTTCAGCATGAATGTATGTCAGCTCTTTTAATTTCAAGGCTGCCTCTTTCGCAATTGGATAATTGATGCCCCTTCCAAGCACATAGATGTCTGAGATATTTTTTATCACTTTTGCAATTTTTTTAATCTTGGTTGGATTTTCTAATATTTTTAAAACTGATTCGGCAAACCTTTCAAAATTGATTGTTATTTTATCATCACTCAATTTCTGTACGATTTTGTAGAGCACTACTAGCTGTGATGTGAAACTTTTTGTTGCAGCAACTCCGATCTCTGGCCCGCAATTCATCCCTATCACCACATCTGCCTCACGCGCTAGTGACGATGTCAGTAGATTGACAATGGCTACAATCTTGCAATTTGCTTGTTTCCCAATTCTCACTGCGTCTAAAACATCTGCACTTTCCCCACTTTGAGATATTGCAATTATGATCGAATTCTCTTCTATGCTGCCTGGTGAAAATTGCAGTTCGCTTGCCATTATTGGCTCAGCTCTGATTTTGACATATTTTGAAAAGATTTGCTTTGCGATAAGCGCAGAATTGTAACTTGTTCCACTGCCTGTAACATAGATATTTTTTGCATGTTTGATGTAATCTGCTGTTTTTTCAATTGCCTCTTGCGTTTTCTCTCCCGCTTTCAATATCGTTTCATGTTGTTCGTAAATTTCCTTTAGTGTAAAATGTGCATAATCCCCTTTGTATACGTCTCCGAATTCTTTGGATACTTTTGTAGCTGCATATTTTACATGTTCTCCGTTAAAATCTAAAATCTGCAATTTATCTCCCTCCAAAATTACAAAATTTCCGTTTTCCAAATAAATTGCATTGTCCGTATATTCAATGAATCCCAACACATCGCTTGATAGAAAGAAATCGTCGTGTCCTACCCCTATGATTAATGGTTCGTGGAATTTTGCTGCAGCTAATTGACCATTTTCAAACATCGCAACAAATGCATAGTGTCCTTTGATTTCTGAAACTGTTTTCAAAATTGTTTCTTTGACATCTCTTGTTTTTTCATAGTGTTTTTGAAGTAAATTGGCAATAATTTCACTGTCTGTTTCACTTTTGAAATTATAGCCTTCATCTTCTAATTGTTTTTTTAATTCCTCGAAATTTTCTATTATTCCATTATGTACAATTGCAATTTTTCCTGAATTACTTGGATGGGGATGTGCGTTAAACTCTGTAACTTTTCCATGAGTTGCCCACCTGGTATGCCCGATGCCAATTTTTCCTGGAAGTGTGTCTAAATGAATTTTTGAATTAACTTCGTTAACTTTTCCAATGCCTTTTTTTAATTCAATCTTGTTGTTTGATTCTGTTGCAACTCCTACACTGTCGTATCCGCGATACTCCATTCTCTTTAACCCCTTTACTATGATGGGTGCTGCAGAATTCTTTCCGTAGTAACCGATAATTGAACACATTATGACTCTCCTTGGTAATTGGGGTTATTTACTGATAAGCCTATTTTTTTGATTATTCTGTTGAAGAACTTTTGTCTTTTGGACCTTCAGTAACAGCCTCGGTCGTTCCTTCAGTAACAGCCTCTACTTTTGGTTCCTTTTTCTTTGTTTTTTCTAACATTTCTGGAATTTTTGACTCTGGTGTAAAATGAACACTGTTTTCTTCTTCAACAGTAACAGTATAGGAAGGAATGTTGATTTTTCTGTCGCCAATCATTATGTGGCCGTGAATTACTGCTTGTCTTGCTTGGTATGGTGTTTTGAATCCAAGTTTGTTTGAAACTATGGTTTGTAATCTTCGTGAAAGTAAATCATCTGCCTTTAGGTTAAGTACATCGTCTAACGTTGCATCTCCCGTTACTAATCCAATTCTTGCAAGGGATTTCATCAGGATTGGTTCCTTCTCTACTCTGATTTCTTGTCTTAATGCAAGTAATGATCTAGCTTGATGTCTTACGCGTGATAATTCTGTATGTGCTTTCCATAATTCTCTTTTGGTTCTTAATCCGAATGTTCCGAGAGTTTTCAACTCTTCCATTTTTAATTCGTAATTGAGTGGTCTCTTTGGTTTTCTCCATGCTTTACGTGGATATTTAGGATCTCCCATTCATAACACCTATTTTTTTTTCTCCGCTGGTTTTGCTGCTGCTGCTGGTTTTGCTGCTGCTGGTTTTGCTGCCGCATCTGCTGCTGGAGCTGCTGCCGCATCTGCTGTTGCTGCTGCTGGAGCACCTGCTCCTCCTTTCTTAACCGGAGCTGCCATCCCACCTTTAGCGACACCCACTGCTCCGCCTTTTCTACCAGAAGTTCTAGTTCTTTGTCCCCTTACTTTAAGACCGCTTAGATGACGATAACCTCTCCAACTTACAACGACTCTTTCTCTTTCAATGTCGTTTCTTAATGTAAATGGAATATCTGATGTTAACAAATGCAAATCTGCTCCCGTTTCAATATCTTTCCTTCTGTTTAGGAACCATATTGGAACATTGCTTGCAATAGGATCTAGTATTAATTTCTCGATTGCTTGAACATTTTCATCTGTAAGATTACCGATGTTGGAATTTGGTTTTATTTTTAAAATATCAAGAATGGCTGTTGCAAAGTTAAAGCCAAGACCCTTTATCTGAGTTAGTCCGATAACCATTTTCTTCTCCCCACGGATATCGTTTCCTACAATTCTGACAATGTGTCTATATTCTTGTGCGCTCAAGTATTCAAAAATTCACAGAATCCCCGATAAAAACCATGCTAGGCATCAAATTGGATGATTTTTGAAATGTGGTATAATTGAGATTTTACGATCATGCCTAATTCTGCTACTTTATTTTTGAATTTGATTATCTAAAGTCCTCATCACTAGTCCAGTCATTACCTTGAACATTCCATAGATTGCATTTGCAGCATTTTTTGACTCCTCTTTGGGCGTCAATATCCACACAAAAACAGTGTATTCCTTTCCCAGACGGGTCCTTGCTGCAGAGCTTTTGCATGGTTTTTGGGATACTTTTTTCTTAATTATCTTATTGGAATAACGTATTCAAAAAGTTATAACTTTCAAATCTTTTCCACTTTATTATGAGTGACGCATTTGATCGTGAAAAAATTGTAGAATGTATGTTTGATCCAATCACTTCTTCAATTTTAGCAGAACTTGAGGATGGGGAGAAAGAATGTTCATTTTTGGCAGAACAATCATCAGTTTCTGAATCTGAGGTTCTTGAAAGATTATCTTATCTGATTGAACATGGATTTGTCTCAAAACATTCCGATGATGGAAAATGTGCTCTAACTGCAAATTCTGAGAAGCTTGCAAGCATAATGGAAAATAGTGATAATTTCGATGCAGCTATTAGCGGATTAGAGAAAATGGATAGTTACCTAAACTGATCTGTTTCTATTTTTAATTCCCATTATCCCAACGGCAGATATTCCTACCATTCCTACGATAATGACACCAAATGAGATTGCTGACAGAATGAATTTTTTATCTGCATCCGGAAGCGGTCCAATTGCACCTGCCACATAAATCCCGCTGTCTGTGGAACTTTCAATAACTAACTGATAAGTTCCAGATTCAAACACATCAAATTCTTTTTCAAATGATTCTTCATTTATTTTTTCAGAAATAATTTCAATGTTTGAAGGATCTAATATCTTTGCATATATTGCATTTTCTTGGAATTCCATTATTTGAACCGCAAAAACCCCGACAGGAGATTTTTCTTTATCGATATCTACTGAAGTGATCAATGATTCAATCGAACTGACTTTTCCACTCCCTTGACTAATTCCCTCAAGTGTCACTTGATTTTCAACCACTGACACTGATAATCCTGCAACAATCAACAATCCAAAAATTATAATAATTAATCCTGATTTTTGCACAGATTTAGGCTGATTATCTTCTCAGTTTAAACCTAATTTTTTTTAAAATTTGTCAGCCTTTTACAAAAAAGTTAGATTGGGCTAAAAAAGTTAGCTTAGGGTAAATTTAAATAAAGATTTTCGTATTTTTCAAATATCTTGCAAACCAATCGCTCTGCTCTTATGATTTTGTCCCTTTCAATTCTGATAGGGCTTTCAGTAGTGGTGTTTTTGACAACTTTTTCTGATGCCCAATCTGAATCTAAAACATTCGTTACTCACTCAGGAGCTATAGTAACAACAACTGGCGAAATTTTAGATCCGCTATATGCTGTATCGACTGTAGATTTTGATCCAATGGGATATCTGAGGGATTTCAACTATGGGCAAGTTTCACAATTGTCTGATGGCACTACTCTTAGAGAATTTACAATAATTGCTGAAGATGATAAAATAATGGAGGTTTCTCCTGGGATATTCTATAACGTTTGGACCTTTAATGGAACCGTCCCAGGTCCTACTATCAGGGCAACAGAAGGGGATTTACTTCGTATTAGTTTCATCAATAATGGCTCCAAAGAACACACCATGCATTTTCATGGAATTCATCCGGCTGAAATGGACGGTGTCTTTGAACCCGTTGGAGGCAACGGGGGACGATTTGTATATGAATTTGAAGCCGGACCTGTAGGTGTTCACCCATACCATTGCCATGTGATGCCACTTGAGGAACACATTGTTCATGGTCTCTACGGTGTCTTCATAGTTGATCCGAAAGAAGAACGCCCAATAGCTGATGAAATGGTGATGGTTCTAAATGGATTGGATACGGATTTTGATGCCGAAAATAATTTTTATGCTGCAAACACTATCCCGTTTTATTACCAACACCACCCTATCCAGATTAAAACTGACGAATTAATTCGAATCTATGTTGTTAATATGGTCGAGTTTGATCCTATCAACAATTTCCACCTGCATGGAAATTTGTACAAATACTATCCCACGGGGACTGATCTTGTACCGTCATTTTACACTGATATGATTACTTTGTCACAAACTGAGCGCGGAATAATGGAATTTCAGTATGAATATCCTGGGAAATACCTCTTTCATGCTCATAAGGTTGAATTCTCAGAAAAAGGCTGGGTTGGAATCTTTCTAGTAAATGACATTGATGAAAAAAATACAGAATTAAACTATGGAAATTAATGACAATTCATCAAAAATGAAAATTGCCGCAAGTGGAATCATTCCATTCGTATTTATCATTTTAATGATGGTCTATATTTTTGGCCCTGGTGCGGATTTGCTGGATTTTGGAATCGTTCTTCCTGAAATTACAATTGAAAGAATAGATTTTGTTGATTCTGAAATCCAAGCTACGGTTAGAAACACCGGTCAGATTCCAGTTGAGATAGCAATGGCCGATGTAAATGATAGAATTCAACCTGCTGCGGTGGAGCCTGATCGATTCTTAGACAGATTTGAAACTGCCTTGGTAAGAATTCCTTTTGAGTGGAATGAGGCAGAACCATACACTGTTGGGATTACTGTTGAAGACGGAACAAGATTTGAAAAAGAAGTTCATGCAGCTGCTCCTGCACTCGAATTAACTTTAGATCTTGCAATATTTTTTGCGATAATTGGAACGTATGTTGGAATAATCCCTGTAATGATCGGGTTGTTGTGGCTTCCGTTCATTAAAAAAATTAGCAAGCAAAAATATCATTTCTTTTTAGCGTTAACTGCGGGACTGTTGCTTTTCTTAGCTGTCGATTCCATTAAAGAGGCTGTTGATGTATCTGATGAAAATTTGGCTGATAGCTTCAATGGGACATTACTTGTATCTACAGTGACAGTGTTGTCTTTTCTTGGATTGTATTACTTTGGAAACAAACTTGTCAGCAAAGCAGGCTCTTCAAAATTCACAAAACCCGTAGCTATCGCATTGATGATTTCTATTGGTATCGGATTGCATAACTTTGGTGAAGGACTTGCGATTGGCGCTGCTGTGGGGATGGGCTCTATAGCATTTAGTACTTTTTTGATTGTTGGGTTTGCCCTGCATAATACAACTGAAGGTCTAGCTATTGCAGCTCCGATGTCAAGAGGTAAACTGATGCTTGGAAAACTTGCCGTCATGGGAATGATTGCTGGAAGCCCTGCTATTTTTGGGGCATGGATTGGAGGATTTAGCTATTCTCCATTCACATCGGTGATTTTTCTGGGAATTGGCGCAGGTGCTATTTTTCAGGTGATAGTTGTTATTCTAAAGTGGATTTATGATGAAAATGATAAAAAACTGTCTAGTTTTGCTGTCGTCTCTGGGTTTTCAGTTGGAATGTTGGTGATGTATCTGACTAGCATATTGGTTTAGTTTGGTTCGGGATGAATCGTGATGACTGAATTTTTAATCTCTGCCCTGATGATGTGTTCAATCTCTGATGTCAAATCATGAACCTTTTCTATTGACAAATCCCTGTCAAACGAACAATCAATGTCAATCTTGAGGATATTTTCAAATTTCAAAGATAGTATTCGACCGATTTTTTTAATGTCTGGATATTTTTCTAATATTGCCTTGATTTTTTCTTCGGTTTCAATGTCCTCTATGTTGAAATTTTCTGGAACTGTGACAAATGGTTCTAGATGAATTGTGGCGTGTGTAATGTCTGGAATCTGCTCCTGAATTTTCTGTTCGATGATTTCGGAAATTTTATGGGCTGTTTCTAAATTAATTTCTCTATCCACCATCACATGCAAATTAGAATATGTTTTTCCTTTTGTTTTGTGCGTGATGACGTTGTGAACCCCTTTGACCCCCTCTACACCTTTTGCTATTTCTGAGATTTTTGCATCTAGCGGTACATCTTTCCAATTTGGTTCAAAATGTATTGTTGTTGACGTATTTGGTATTTTGTCCTTGATGTTCCTCTCTACGCTGCCACTGATTTCATGCGCTTTTTCAAAACTCGTATCTCCCCTCAATGAGATTGTGACATCTGCAAAAATTGTATCCCCTGATCTTCGCATGAGTACTTGCCCTACGTCGATTACACCTTCTGACAAAATTGAAATCTCTCTAACCTTTTTTACAAGTTCTGGCGATATCACGTCTGTCAAATCCAGCGCTGTTTTGTATACCAATTTTACACTTAGCACTGCTAACAGTACGCCTAAAATCAGTGCTGCAACAAAGTCTCCAAAATACAATCCATACGATACTAGGACAATTCCAATTATTGCAACTACTGTGGAGCCAAGATCCATAAATGCATGATAGAAATCTGCTTTCAGAGTTGCACCGCCCATTTTTTTAATAGATCTTCTTAAGAGAATAATTCTAAAAAAGTCAATTCCAATCGTGTACAGCCCGCCGATTATTGCAAACAGTCCTGGCAAGACACTTGGTGGCGGACTTTGTAACCTGTTGATGGATTCGTAGATGAAAAAACAAGCGATTAGAAAAATCACTATTCCCCCAATTAACCCGCCCAACGATTCAATTTTCCCATGCCCGTAGGTATGTTCGGCATCTGCTGGTTTGATTGCTAATCTTGCTGCCAAAAGTAAGACTAGGGTTACAACACTGTCTAACAATGCGTGAATGCCGTCAGTGATGAGTGCCAGACTGTTTGAGATTAAACCGAAAATTAATTCAACTAAAAATGCTGAAAATATGGCTAAAAGTGAAATCTGTAAAACTTTGGTCCTTTGAACAAACATTTTCCTTCTTTTTGATAATTTAATCCCGTATTACAGTTTTCTAAGAAGAAATGATGCGACAACATTATCTGTAAGAAAAATGGATTTTAGGGATATGTTGGATTGGAAATATTTTGCTTTAGTGGCAACTTTTTCAATAATCTTGCTAATTCCTACTGCTGGCGCTGAGGCATCAGGTAACCCCAACCTGTTTGTTTCTGCTGAAAATTCACAATTTGACAATCATTTTTCTGGTTCTATGGTCATTGAAGTTGTAATCAATGATTCTAATCTACATGATACCGGCGAGGGGAAAGGCGAACCTGATGTGACAATTAATGGAAAATCCTTGCGAATGGTTCAGGCAACTGACGGCAATTGGTATGCCTATTTTGCCAATGCTGACAAGGCAAAAATTGCAGATTCCACTGTCGGCTTAGCTGGAAAAGGGCTGGATTTTGGAGTTTTTTGCAGTAGAGACACGGCATCCTCTGTATTTGGAATTTCCATTTCTGAAACTGATGGAATTGCAGTACCAAAATCTGCCGGCTTGACTGGTTTTACCGACGGTGCTTCTTCACTAAGTCAATGCACTGGTTCCCCGACAGGTTCAACAAATTTGAACAATGTGGTTAGAAGTGCAAAATCAATCAACACCAATTCAAATATTCCTACTGGGCAGATCGGACTGGATCCTGATGCTTGGCCACTGATCCAACTTTATTCCTTTGGTGATGTTACCATCCAATACAATCCTGGAGGCCCATTGCAACAGGTTTCACTTGAATATGACGACATTCAAAACATCTCTTTGAATATTGATAGAGATCTTTATCCTAAAAATGCTGAAGTTTTTTTAACTGTAGGTGATTTTCAACTAAATCAGGATCCAACCGATGAGGATTCTTGGACATTTGATGTTGATTCAAACCCCTCAACATTTTACCAGGCATTTGACAATTCTGGAAATAATGATGCAAACGGAAATGCAGGTCTGGTAAATCTGATTCCAAATCTTGCAAATTTAGGTTTTGAAAATAACGGCAAACTGACTTTGGAACTTGGGAATGTTATGAGATTAAAAACAAACAGTGATCAGCCTTACTCTTCAGTTGACACTGACGGAGTTTCAAATACTTTTTCAAACATTGTCACACTAGTTGAACAAGGCCCCCATTCTGGAATTTTTAAAAGCTATGATTCCAATGATCAATCTGTAATTGGAATCCTCAGTGACGCATCCCGCGGACTAACTGGAAAAATTACTTACAATAAGGAATCTGTTTCAGTTTTGACAGGATTCTCAACTGCTTCTGTTTCAGTTGGCAATGAACCTGTGCTGACTATTGGAAATGGCGATACGTTACGTCCTGGAACCAAATATCCTGTAATTCTGAATGATCCTGATCAAAACATCAACTCTGGCTCGCGAGATCATTTGGATGTCTTTCGCGAAACTGCATTGATTCCCTCCATTACAATTGGAAATCCTATAACCTTGGAAAACGCTAAGAATGCTCAATTTCACTCCTCTTCTCCTCCTCTTGCTGCCGGCGTTGCAGCAAATTCATCCGTGCCTGATTCAAATTCTGACAGACTGATAATTGACACTATCACAAACGGCTCATATGAGGTATTTTCAGTAAACCTGGGATTTTCTGCCTCATCTTTATCTTCATTGCTGCTTGATTCCTCTAAATCTGGTACAAGTGGAACAAATTGGATAAATTATGACCTGAGATCATTTGAAAGGGATTTGGGAGTTTCTGACTTTAGTGATACATCGTTTTCTCTTTCTTTTGGTACTCTTGGAACCTCTCCTATAACGATAATTGACGCTGGCGACATTTCATCCTCGCAAGGATTTGTTCAGATTGATGATTCTGATGTGACTGCAATAGCATCTAAAAGTGGTAACGTATTTCTTGTAATTGATTTTGACTCGTCTGATAATAACTCTGGTGTGATTACTGTTTCTAGTGAAACAAATAACCAGCCTATTGTTTTTGATTTCTTTTCTTTCGGATTACAAAATAACAACAGCATAAACAATTCAATCTATCGCTTTGAACTTGAGGAAACTCAGGATAACTCCTCGACTTTTGTAGGTACTTTAGAGTATGCCGTAACTAACCAGCTAAACATACTGGATCCAAATTTTATCCAAACCATACAAACTATTGATGACAAAATAAAAATTATCATCACAGACAAACTAATTGATGAGGAAGGAATTGCAATATCTTATTCGGATTTAGATAAAGTAGGGGTATCGACCACAACCTCTACAAAATCTGACCTGGCCACAAATTCTGGAATTGTTTCTAGCACTTCGACAACTTTTAGATTTGGCCAGCCTGTCACTCTCATTCTAAAAGACTCTGATCTTAATTTGAAAAGTGATGCCATAGAGATTTATCAAACTATCAATGATCCAAATTCCCCTAATGTCGATACTGTGGGAAAAAATGGAGAGATTTTATTAGAAATTAAACTTAAGGATATTCGTTACAAACGCTGCACAATTAGTGGTGTTGAATATGGTGGTTTAGCCGCCACTGGATTCACTCTAGTTGAAACTGGACCTGCTACCGGAATTTTTGAAGGCGTCTTCAAAATGCCCTCAAAAATGTGCAACAGATCTGGAACTGAATTGATTTCTACAGCGGGTGGAAGTCTTGATGCAAAATATCATGACTCTAGAGACGGCTCTGGGAATCCCAATGTTTTCAGTTTATTGAGGGACACATCCGCCTCATTTTACAACCCTCCACAACTTAGTGCATATGATGTAACAAAACCCGATTCAGGAAAAGTTAGAGAGATTATCCTTACTGGAAGTGTTGACAATTCTAGACGAGGAATTCCATTGTCTGTGACTATTATCTCTCCTGATGGGAAAACTCAAAACTTTGCTGCGACACTATCTAGTAACGGGAGCTACAAATCTGTAATTTCAATCAACGAGAATTCTTTATCGGGCATTTATGAGATTGATCTGTCTTACAATAATTCCTTTGTAAAGGCAATTTCATTTACAGTTTCTAATCCTCCAATTCCTGAATGGATCAAAAACAATGCACGATCATGGTCTTCTGACGCCGTTCCTGATGATTCTAAATTCGTTGCTGGGATTGAATATTTTGCTGAGGAAGGACTCATAATCATGCCTGACGAACCCATCTCACAATCTGAACAAAAAATCCCTGGATGGATCAAAAACAATGCAAAATGGTGGGCAAATAACCAAATCACTGATGAAGACTTTGTAAAATCAATTCAATACTTGGTCAAAAAAGGCATCCTTAGAATATAATCTGGTCAATTTTTGTTTCGTTGAAAATATAAATACCTCCAGCCATGAGTCAAATTGAAAATGAGGCTTGTCGGATTCTTAGCATTTGCTTTGCTGTCTATTTCAATTCTCTCTTACGGTGTTACTGGTACCGCTTTCGCAGCACATCACAGTGATCCTAACCCCGCATTGCCGATATCTTCCAACACTGAAATCTATACAAATGGTGCAGGTGTAACAATTTCTGGCACTATCAAAAATTACGATTCTACATCACTGACTGCCGGTGCAGTTACCTACAGAGTCATGTCTCCGACAGACGGCATTGTAACCATTGGACAACTGATGCCGAACTCTGATGGTTCTTTTAAATTTAATTTTATAGCTGGTGGCGTATTGTGGAAAACAAACGGTGATTATTCTATTAGTGTAAAATATGGCCCAGATCATTCTGATATCACTGTAAATTATGTTGGTGGAGAAGAAGTAATCAGTGAACCAGAGCCAACACCTAAACCAAAGCCAACGCCTAAACCAGAGCCAACACCAGGGCCGGAACCAACACCAGAGCCGGAACCAACACCTGAACCAACACCAGAGCCGGAACCAACATGTGGAGCCGGAACCGCACTAGTCAATGGAATTTGCCAAGTTGTAAAAACTGAAGAGCCAAAAGGTGGCGGTTGCTTAATTGCAACAGCAGCATATGGCTCTGAATTGGCACCACAAGTTCAATTCCTTAGAGAGATTAGGGACAATACTGTAATGAGTACTTCATCTGGTGCAGCATTTATGTCTGGATTTAACCAATTATACTATTCATTCTCACCAACAATTGCTGACATGGAAAGGGAAAATCCAATGTTCCAAGAAGCAGTTAGAGCATTTATCACTCCTATGGTTTCAACATTATCCATAATGACTTTGGCTGATGACGGTTCAGAAGTTGAAGTTCTAGGATTGGGACTTTCTGTAATTGCTCTGAACTTGGGAATGTATATTGCAGCACCAGCATTGATTGGATTCAAAGTTACCAAGATTATCAAATCTAGAAAGTAATCTAATTTCACTCTAGGTTATTATACTGAAAGCTGCTATGATATTTCATGCATATTGAATATGAGGAATTTGAATCAGTTGAAGATCTTCTTATGTATATGGCATCAGCAGCCCCACCAATGAAAAATACAATGCCGATTAATTCTTACAAAGGCAATGTGATGTCATTTATCCCACTCGGTTCTGCCACTGGGGAAACATATCTTATGCTTTATGCAAAGGGTTCACTTGAATCTGGAATTTATGAATTTGATGTATCATCAAAGTCTTTCAAAAAAGTTGCATCTATAGAGCGGGCAGACAAAGTATACTTTATTTCTATAACTCCGATCCGAAACACTATAGCAGATTTTGCTATTGAAAATCTATAGCTTCTTTGTCTGAATTCTAGGTGCAGTAACAGATCTACTTCTTGCATACTTGTCAATAATTTCATCCGGGGTTCTTCCGTTGAAAAGATCTTTGCACAATCCACGCAAATATCTCATAATTGCCCAAGTTCCTGCTTTGAGAATTCCGTACATGAATACCTTCATTGGTCCACCGTATGTCTTGTTTCTAAGAATAATCGGAATGATATCATTAATGACACGCAAGTTATTTTCCCAGCATTTCCAAAACAGTGTAAACTGTGCTTCATTCAAGTTTCCAAAATGCATTGAATTCTTTTCACTAAAGTCTTGGTAAAGCAAAGGTGCCACCAAACCTCTAAAGTTCATTTCTCTAAAGTCACTCATCATATCTATTGTAAACTGAACATCATCTGGTGTTTCATCAGGCCAACCAATGATGATCGTAGCAGCTGGAAACCAGTGATTCTCATTAAGAATTTTTGCTCCTTCTCTAACAACGCTGCCCCATTCTTCAGGTGCAAATGGTTTTGTTTTAACTCCGAGGTGTTTCTTTACCATTGCTGGTGACACTGTTTCAATTCCAAGGTTAGTTGCAAGCCATCTTCCAGTTCTATCCTGTTCGTTAATGTGGGAAATCTGTTGCATCAATGTAGGGTCTGCTGCGACTGCTGAAAATGTCATGTGTGTAGTTCCAATGAAATTTGCTCCCAGTCCTTTCAGCCCTTTCCACAAATCAACAATGGCGTCTCTGTTTGGAACAAAGTCTCTGTTATCACATCCATAAAGCAGCATTTCATCCGAATGTAGCCAAATAGAATCGAAACCATAATCTAAGTTAACTTTAGCTTCGTGCTGCAATCTTTCCAATGGAAGATCTTTCTTTGATCTTTTGTTTACGTCGCAAAAGTCACATCCCCTTCCACAACCGCGCATTGCTTCAATCAGTGAATTAATTGTGGGGCCTTCAATTATTGGAATATTTTCAAGATTCCTTACAAAACAATGCATCAGTTCTGGCGCATCGTTTTTTTCTAAATCTTGGAATAAATCAACCGCTAGTTCATCTGCTTCCCCAACAACAACTGTGTCAATTCCATGTATTTTCATTCTGTCTGATTTTGCTAATTCCCATGCCCCGTTACCTCCCACTACAACTTTGAAATCATATTTCTTTTTTAGCTGAATAATGTCTGCACACATTTTTTTGAATTTCATTGCAACATAAGATAATTTTTCTGGAGACATTGTTGTAGTAACTGGGGCCATTCCTAATGGATCCATGACGTTAATTCCAACAACTTTGGTATCTGGCCCTATTGATTTGCTCAGCATTTCGGGATGAGCCATGAATACCTCTTCTCTTTTGTATCCGCCTTGAATCAAAGAACTCTCAATTCTTCTTAATCCAACCTGTGCAACTTTGACCTCGCCTGTAATCGGGTCGGTTTCAACTGAAGGACAGAATACTTTATCAAAAACCCATTCCGGTAGGACCTCATATGGCCCGCATGCAATAAATCCATAAAGAAAATTTCCCCTGTAATTTGTCATCAAACTACGATCAGCAGTTAGTACAACACGTTTTCCAGCCAATCATCCATCTTCTTCTTGATATGTTATATATCATTTACGAGGTTTATTGGTTTGAAATTCTAGCCAGAACGATTTTTTCTGATTGCCCTGTTTGCAATATTTGCAGCTATCCCTCCAGCAGCTATCCCGTTGTCGATATTTACAACTGATAATCCAAGTGAGCAACTTTGAAGCATTGATGCGAGAGCAGCTATACCTTTCCCGCCATATCCGTATCCTACCGAAGTTGGAATGCCTATGATCGGAATATCTACCAACGTTGACACAAGCGTAGCCAGGGCACCTTCCATTCCCGCTGCAACTATGATGCAATCAACATCCTCGCTTATCATTTCTTTTAGAATTGGAAATACCCTTTGAATCCCAGCTACACCTACATCATAGCTTGTTATGCATTTGCAACTCATTGCTTCACACATCAATCTTGATTCTTCCGCAACCCCGATATCTGATGTGCCTGCAGTCATGATTCCCACTTTTCCTCCATGGAATTTAATTGGTTTTTTAAATAATAACAATGACGATGAATTTTTTCCAGTTTTAATTTTCACTTTTAATTTCTTGGAAAAGGATAGTATTTTTGGATAGTCTTCTTTCTTAATTCTTGATATTATTACTGAATTTGTCTTCTCTAGGGTTTTTTTTGCAATTTTCTTAATTTCATCCAGCTCTTTTGTTTCTGCAAAAATCACCTCTGGAATTCCCCTTCTCTTTTGCCTGTTTATGTCAATTTTGGCAAATCCTTCTACTTCCTCAATTGAATAGAGGGACAAAAGCTTTTTTGCATTGGCTGGTGAAATTTTTCCTTTTTTTAATGACTCTAAAATTTCATCAATTTCCATTAGTGGTTTTTCTTTGTTAGTCTAAAAAAAGGCTTAGATCTCAATACCTGATATGGCGCTTTTGACACTTTCAACGGCTTTATCAAATATTTTTCTTTCTTCATCGTTTAGGTCTAACTCAATAATTTTTTCCACGCCTTTCTTTCCGATAACTGCCGGAACTCCAATGGTGACATCTGAATGGCCGTATTCTCCATCAAGATAGGTTGCAACCGGAATGACTTGTTTTCTGTCTCTTACGACTGATTCAATAATTGCAGAAATTGCATTTCCTGGGGCGTGGACTGTAGCTCCTTTCAATTCTATTACTTTGGCTGCCACTTGTTTTGTATTTAGAACCAATTCGTCTAGTTTTTCTTTTGGAAGGAAAGACGATAGGGGAATTCCTGATACTGATGAAAATCTTGGTAATGGCAACATATTTTCTCCATGTTCGCCAATTACTAACGCTCTGATGGAATCACGTGAATGTCCCGTTGCTTCATGAATAAACTGTCTGAATCTTGATAAATCCAACATTCCTCCCATGCCAAATACCCTGCTTCTGTCAAATCCTGAAACCTTGTATGTGATGTAAGCCATGGGATCCAGTGGATTTGTTACTGGAATTATCATGGAGTCATCTGCATATTTTTTTACGTTCTCTACAACGCTCTTTACAATTGATGCGTTTATTTTCAAAAGATCCATTCTGGTCATTCCTGGTTTTCTTCCAGAACCTGCAACTACTACAACTATGTTTGATCCCTTCATATCTGCAAAATTATTTGAACCTTTTACTTCGACATCGATTCCCTGCTCGGATAACATGTGATTGATATCCATTGCTTCCCCTTGAGGAAGTCCTTCTGCCACATCAAGCAACAATATCTGATCATCCAATCGTTTTAAAGCTGAGAATAGTGCTGCATCTCCGCCTACCTTGCCAGAACCGATTATCGTAATCATGAAAATTGGTGCTCATTTTGAATAATTAAATCTAATGAAATTTGCGAAACATTAGTCGAATTTATAAGCATTTTTGATAATTTTTAATCATGGTTCTTGTAATTGATCCTCAGATGGCAGGAATATCTGGGGATATGCTCCTTTGCTCATTGGTGGATCTTGGTGCTGATAAAAATAAAATTATACTCGGAATAAAACAATCCGAAAAATTCCTCTCAAATTCAACAATAAAAAAAATAGATTTTGAAAAAATCCAAAAGCATGGAGTCCAATCACTTCATTTAGTTTTAGAAATTGATGAAAATATTCATGAAAGAAAGGGATCTGAAATTAAAAGTGCAATTATCAAATCTGCTCGAGAAATCCAGTTGTCACCCAAGGCCGCATCTTTTGCCGAGTCGTGCATTGACACACTGATTTCTTCAGAATCCAAAATTCATGGAATTCCTGAGGAATCCGTCCATTTTCACGAGGCATCAAGTATTGATACTTTGGTCGATATTATTGGGGTTGCAATTGCATTAGATGATTTAGGATTATTTGATGAAGAAATCATTTGTTTGCCTGTTGCAGTTGGTGGCGGCTCTGTAACCTTTTCACATGGAACTATGTCAAATCCTGCAAGTGCAATTCTTGAGATTTTTAAAAATTCAAATTTAATCATTAAAGGAAATGATGCAAACGAAGAACTTTCAACTCCTACT
>JAQBHN010000023.1:0-2759 GCA_032127635.1 Nitrososphaerota archaeon | reverse complement strand
AATCTCAACACAAAGTCGGAGAAACCACTGCCTAACGCCGCATCACGGATCGTCGGTCCCACAACAGGAATAGAAGTGGTTAGCGACGCCGCAATACTGATTGCAAGCTCCGCCCTTTCACTGAAAATAACATCATATCCTGTAAACGCTTCAAGAATCGTAACAGTCCCAAGTATAACACCAGTCATCCATAAAACTTCATTTCTGATTTTGTATCTCCCACTAAAATATTGGTAATACATGTGAAGTACTGCAAGAAGCACCATAGCGTTTGAACCATGATAGTGAATGTTTCTAATGTGAAAACCAAATGGAACGTCATCATTAATGAATTGAACACTGTCCCATGCTCTATCTAGAATTGGCTGATAGTAAAACATCAGCAACGCACCTGATACTCCAAGAATAATGAACACAATGAACGTGAGCATTCCTAAAAATCCAAATGGGCTAACAAATCTTGAAGGGAATGAAAATTTAATTGCAGTAAAGATAGTTCGGTCTACTCCGTCCCAAAACCAATAAAGGAGCGCTACGACCCCTGTTCTTCTCTTAAGCGAAACGGCCATATCCAATTACTCCATTTTCATTTGCATTAAACTTTGGCGGCATGATAAAGATGAATCCGTCCGAGTCAATATCCAAAGTTAGCTGAGCCAGTGTGTTTGATGGTGCGGCTTGTACCGATGCAGGACCGACAAACGCTGTTCCTGTTACAGGATTGTACATGCTGCCATGGCAGGGGCATTCGCCTCTCTTTCTGCCCTCATCGGGCCAGTATTTCCACAGACACCAAAGATGCAAACAGACCATGCTGTAAGCCCGAATTGCATCTGTATCTTTTTTGCCGCCGCCTAACTCTTCAGGAAGTCTGATGAATTGCCATTTGCGGAAAGCTTCTGCATCAAGTGCAGCATCGCCAGTTGAGGGATATGTAATTACTTCAGCGTGATTAACAGGATAAGTATTGATGTTAGCTTGAGTGCCGTCAGGCAAAATTACTGGTACTCTTTCAAGGGATGCCTGATTTGGGTTTGGCATGAAATTGCCAAACGGGACAAATGGGGCAAATGCCAATCCGGTGCCTGCTGCACCCATTAATTTTAGAAAGTCTCTTCTGGACAATCCGCCAGACTTTTTTGTCCCCAACTCTGACATTCAGCTCTAATACTCGCCAAATTGGTTATAAACCTTGTTCAGTTATTTGGAAGTTTTTTGTCTGCCGATTAAAATGAAAGCCAAGCCGATCGCAATTCCAATGGCTATCCCCACTGCAATTCCAACATTGAATTGCAGATTGGAATCGGATTTGATTTGATCTGGAGTTTCCAATCCAGCAGTAATTTCAAAAATGTCTTCAGGCTCTGCCGGCACTGGTTTTATTTCAACGTCGGAAGGTTCGGCGGAATCCATCATTTCGGGCGAAATATTTGTAAATTTAGCTGCCAACGTGATTGGCTCGGTGGTTGAAGAGCCGCCAAACAAAGTCGAGTGTGCTAAAAGTGTGTAAGTTCCAGTTTGGTTAATTGGCACATAGAGAACTGTCGAAGTGTTATCTTTGTTTTTCACGGGGAAGAAACCGCCGCCCTGGCTAAAGACTGAACTGCCCAGCCAGTCAAGTGATGCCCATCCGAGAAAATGTCCAAATACCCCAGAAGGCATGTTGGTTTGTATTATTTTTCCCGAAGGATCCATCACAAACACAGACAGGTTTGTGTTGTCGCTGACCCATGAGAGTTCGATCGCCGCAGTGTTGATGGATTCGTTTTGAACGTCAAAGTAATACTGTCTCCAGTCGCCTGCCATGTAACGGTTAGCCATGTCAAATGCGCCTTTCGCGTATCCGTTTCCGTAAAGAACATCGTCACTTTGTTTTCCTTTGATCAAAACTGTGGAATCATTTTCACTTACAGGTTGCTTGATTACAAAAGACACCGGGGCATTTACAACATGCCTTTCGCTTTCAAAAGTCAGAAATCCCTGATAGACGCCTGTCTGAAAATCAGTCGGCGTCACCAGTGTAACATCGACAGTTGATGAGTTTTTCGGGGGGACGGAGATTGTCTCATGTTCGGCCCACAGCAAAGGCCATTTTTCCTTTTCGTAATAGCTGGCAGAGACAGTATAGTCCATCGAGGTTGAATTTTGCTTTGTGTCTCCCAGCCAGTAGGAATATCTGGTGGGTACCGGATAAACTCCAACCAGCGGTACCCCCTCAAATTTTTCGTTAGGATCTGAAACTCTTAATTCCTGAACAGTCCCCCAAGAACCGGATCTGTTCACCATGGACAATTCGTCACTGGTGATTTTTGTATCGTTGTTATTGTCAATCCAGTCGTAAAGATACAGAGACGCAATTTTGAGATCATCGGCATAAACATCCGCAGTGTCATTCATGAAATCGTCAAATTGAAAATTTACATTTAGAATCATCAGCGATGATTCGTCCGGAATCGGATCATCGTCGTTGAAAAACTTTACAAGATCAGGCGAATTGCCAAGTTCGGACAATTTCACATAGTTTGGAATAAAAGTTCCGGTCTCGTTCAGTATGGAATCTTGTTGCTGCACAATTGTCGTTCCATTAAACTGGGTTTTTGATATCATGGACAAGGTTTGGGGTTTGACACTGATTGTCAGGGTATCATTGGTTGGATTTTCAATTGTAAAAGTAGCCGTAGTTCTGTCTCCAGGCAGCAGTTGTCCCGCAAACCAGCTTGTCATAGGAAATGAATGTGATGGCAGTTGAAATTTTTCAA
>JAQBHN010000022.1:0-14352 GCA_032127635.1 Nitrososphaerota archaeon | reverse complement strand
CATAGCAGTGGAGGAAAAAAACGGATGGTTTGGTAAGAAAATTGAATTAAAAATTACGGAAGAGGGTTCAACGGAATTGGATAGAAAAATCATGCAGATACAAAATAAATGGAAAGAAATGCAGTCAATTTATCAGAGCGGAGACAAACAAAAACTCCAACAAAAAATGGAAGAAAACAAGTCATTATTTCCAACAATGATGTTTTTTGGAATGATGGACATGGTGATGTTTTCAATGATGTTTAGCATGATGGGGATTGGAATGTCCGATTATGTATCACAAGAAAATATGCCTGATGGAGGCATGGATGATGGAGGATTTGATTTTGACATCGGATTCTAGAGTGTGTTTTATACTTGAGATAAAAATAACCCGTAGTTGATTTACAATTCATCGGACAATCCAGGGCTAGTAAAAGTACTGAAATTTCTACAAACCCACAATACCGAATACCTTTCAGGTCAAGATTTGAGCGATGTGCTACGAATCAGCAGAGTGGCAGTGTGGAAGCACATCAAAAAAATTCAAGAGCTTGGGTACACGGTAGAATCAAAGCAAAAACTAGGATACAAGTTGATATCAAATTCAGAATTACTGCTTCCTTGGGAAATAACTGCAAATTTAAAAACAAAAACCATCGGAAAACATGCATATTATTTTGATTCGATCGACTCTACGCAAAATCAGGCATTGAAAATGGCAGAAGACGTTGCAAATAACGGAGTGATAATAGTTGCAGCAAAACAAACTGGTGGGCGTGGCAGATCCGGAAGAAGGTGGATTTCGCCCACAGGGGGGATATGGATTTCAATCATACTGCACCCCACATTTGATATTTCCATAACAACGCTATTTCCCATCGCATCGGCACTTGCGTTATCAATCGCAATAGAAAAAACATTTTCAATTCAACCTGAATTGAAATGGCCAAACGATTTAACAATCAAAGGCAAAAAGGTGGCAGGGATGCTAGTAGACGTGTCACTGGAATCAAATAAAATTGAAAGCCTGGTTTTAGGAGTAGGCATAAATTTTGATGTAAACGCAAAACAAATTGAGAAATCACTCAAAGGAACCCCGAATTTTTACGGAGTTGCATCGCTTAGCGACCAAAAACAAAACATCAAACCGGTTCAGCTGGTGCAATCTTTCTTAGTGGAATTGGAAAAAATATACAAGTCCCTCAACGCAAAACAAACAAAGAAAATAATCTCAGAGTGGACGGCAAGATCTTCGACGATAGGCAAAAATGTCGAATTGAATACGCCAGACAGTAAAATTAAAGGAAAAGCAATTAAAATTGATGATGACGGGGCATTGGTGGTATCAGAGAACAACAAAACCCACAGGATTATCGCAGGAGACGTAATCCACTTATCAAAATGAGATTATTTTTTCCCGGGCTTTGGCTTCGGTTGTTTTTTTGAAGAGCCTGCGATTAGGGAGGATTGTTCTTTCAGGATTTCTTTAAGATCTTTTTGAATGTCAAAAACCGTTAAAAGCAATCCCTCAAGGGCTGCAGAGTATTGCTCATAAGCGACCAACAGTTTTGTTTTCTGCTCATTTGTCTTTGAAAGATGCTCGTTTGAGCGCAGCAAATTTGCAGATACAATCATCTCTGGCATGTCGGTCGGAGTCTCGCCCAATTGTTCCAGATCAGCCCGGATTTCTTGAATCTTTTTACGTAAATCATAGATGATTTCGCCAGCGCCAATATTTGTCAATACAAGACCACACGGCCATTAGTGAATTAAAGATTTTCTAAATGATGCGAATTACTCAACCCAGCGTGCAAAACGAGCCTGTAAAAAGTGCAAATTAGAAATAAACTATAAACAAAATAAAAACATGAAAAAAGATATGATGAAAGTTTTTTATCTTTTACTGGTAATTTTATTCAGTTCAGCCATATCATTCGAAACGGCATCTGCACAGACAACCGAAGACCCCGAGCAAATGTTCAATCAGGCTAAAGCGCACTTTGTCAAGGGGGAATACAAGGAAGCAATCACAATATATGACGAAATATTGGAGATGTTTCCAAATAACATCTCAACTCTAAAAATGAAGGGAATTGCTCAGAGCAATCTGGATGAACACGGTAATTCCCTAAAACAATTCTTCAATGTACTACAGTACAAACCAAATGATGTAATCGCATTGACAGGGATGGGCGTAGGTTTTGGGAATTTGGGAGAATACCAGGAATCAATAACATATTTTGAAAAAGCGTCAAAAGAAAAACCAAATAGCACCATAATAAACAATTACAAAAAATTCATCAACAGCGTGATTTTGAAATACCCGTACACCCCGACTGAAAAACCAGATGAAAAAGCACAAGTGCGAATTTCATCCATTCCAGAATGGGTAAGACCGATTGCCAAATGGTGGTCGGAGGGAAAGATAGAAGACTCCGAGTTCAATTCGGCCTTGAGGTACATGATAGAAAAGAAAATTGTTCAAATCCCCCCAGTCGAGACGTTGAAACAGTCAGATGAAAACATTCCAGAATGGGTAAAAAACAATGCCGGATGGTGGGCAGACAGCCAGATAAGCGACGACGCGTTTGTATCTGGAATCCAACACCTGATTGAAAACGGATTGATTGTGATTACGATTGAAAAGGAGCCGCAGAAATCTCAAGAGGAGTTAGATCACGAATTTTATTTGTTTGAAAAATACCTCAGAGACATCTCTAGCAACATCATCAAAGAGAAAAGGTACATAGAATATCCCAATCCAAGTCAGGACGTCATAAAGAAATTCCTCAGGGACTACATCAAGTGGAATTTTGAGGAGGAGGTAAAAAAAGCATCAGAGAAGTTTCCGGACCCAACATATAAAATCGATAACGGGACATATGTTATCCACTACAAGGTATTCATCAACGACCAACCAAACGGGCTTCCGTTAGATCATGTCAGTACATTGAAGAATTCTTTTGCTTTTTGGGAAAAACAGGAATTGAGCACAGACAATCAAAATGCAAGAATGGAATTCGAAGTGACAAGTCAGAAACACGAAGCAAATGTTTGGGTAACTTGGGTGGTTCGCGACATAGGAGACGGGGTGTTGGGACATGCGCACCTAGGAAAAGGAGTTGTTGAAGTTACGCTTGGGGATTACAACTGTGATGGAAGCTTTCAGTTGTACGATGTAAACAGTGTCGAAACTATCATGACACACGAGTTAGGCCACTCCATAGGATTGAAACATGTCAGTGAAGAAAGCAACATCATGTATCCGTCATTTGCTCCATCATATGCATACTGTTTGCTGAGCTGAAATTACAAAACCAGATCATGTTCCAAAAAACTAGAATGTCGGTTAGCTCAACCTACACACAATTAACCTGCAGATGTTTGGTAAAATGAATAATAAGCTATTTTTTCAATTATGAGCATTATGCTTAGAAACACGATGATGTCAAGTCCAAAATGTCCATCTTGCGGGGATAAGAAATTGGTTACAGACCAAAACACAGGAGAATTATTCTGCAGTAAATGTGGTTTGGTGGTTACAGACAGGATTACAGACACAGGTGCCGAATGGCGTTCATTTTCAAGCGATGAAGGAAGCAAAGCTAGAACGGGAGCTGGAACATCTCTGACGATGCACGACATGGGGCTATCAACAGTCATCGGCGCTGCAAATAAAGACGCCACAGGAAAGCCGCTATCCGCAAGCGTAAAAAGCTCAATCGAGAGACTAAGAACTTGGGACAGCAGAAGTCAGGCTCACTCATCAGCAGATAGAAATTTGAGACATGCACTTAATGAAATGGACAAACTAAAAGACAAACTTGCATTGACGGATGCAGTAATTGAAAAAGCTGCGTACATTTACAGAAAAGCGATGGAGAAAAAACTGGTCCGCGGTCGCTCAATTCAAGGGCTGGTAGCCGCTTGTCTGTATGCATCATGCAGAAATACCGAAACGCCTAGAACGCTGAATGACATTGCAAATGGGATCAACATCAGAAGAAAGGATGTTGCAAGATGCTACAGGTTGATTTTCAGAGAGCTTGAATTAAAAATGCCAGTAGTTGATCCTGTAAGAGGCGTATCCAGAATTGCAAGCATTGCGGAACTAAGCGAAAAAAGCAAACGTAAAGCAATCATGATTTTAAATCAAGCTAAAGAGATAGGCATGGTTGCAGGAAAAGACCCAATGGGAATTGCGGCTGCCGCACTCTATCTTGCATGCATCAGCACCGGGGAAGTCAAATCTCAAAAAGACATCTCAATTGCGTCAGGGGTTACCGAAGTAACCATAAGAAACAGGTGTGCAGGGCTAAGGCAAATGATAAGTGATGACTAATAAGTAAATCATTTCTCAGACATCTCAAACTCTATCTTGTCCCAAGGGAACACAACATAGGCGTCATTGTCGGTTTCCTTCCCGTAGATTAACTGCGGCGGGAATTTTTTTCCGCGCCTTGCAAACAAAGTAACATAAAGTAATTTTGCAGGATCATCTGACTTTGAAATGATTTTGTCAAAAGTTTTGCCAGAATCAAAAATATCGTCGACAAATATGGAATCTGAAGAGATTGTTTTTTCATCCACAAATATTTTTTTTATATCCAAATAGTCTGCCAACAGACGAGACGGAATCAGCCCGCCTCTGCTCAGGGTGGAAATGCTGGAAAACTCCCTCTTGGATTTCAAAACAAGGTCGGAAAGCAGTCCAACCAAAGAGTCAATTTCAGACCAACCGACATACTGCTCCAGGCCCATGGCTAGCAATTTGAAACGGCGGATTAAGTTGTTACGGTCAGAACGTGTTCATCGGGGATTTTTTCAAAGGCTCGATAATTTTTAGAACTTCAAAAGGCAGCTTGCCAAAATCAATATCCTTTTCACAAGACAGCAGCAGCACATTGTCACCGTTCAAAGGAAAACTCATGACGATGACTTTGTCTCGATAGGACATTGAAAAATGCACCTCTCCAAACTCTCCGTCGAATTCATGCCTCATTCGAACACGCAGTGCAAGTTCCATGAACATCATTTCGTCTTGTTTTTGGGATTCAAGGGACAGCATGCCATCCTTCATTCCGCCGGCCGTAAGATGGCCTCTGCTGTTGATGAGCCTAGCTGAACGCATTTTGGGGTCTAAAGCGATAATTTTGCGACACATTTTTTCAAGATCGTCAACATTATCCATGGGTCTGATTTAGAAATCGAACTATTTATTGCGATCTGTGATAATGGATATCTGTGCAAGAAGATTCCTCAAAAAACATTACAGATTACTACAAGCATTTGTCGCTGTTTTGGACAGATATCATGCATTTGATGTCCAGCAAGCCACAGGCATTGACATCGACGGGGCCCATGAGAGCATTCGCCACCAATTCAAAAAAAATAACTACCGAGCTGATTGAAATCAACGAAGACCTGATTGGGTTCAACGAATACCTTACAGAATACTACAAACAGCTGGCAAGCGCGTGGGAAGTAGCCCAAAAGAAAGTCAACCTAAAAGCTCCCGAAGTGCCACAAGATGTAGAGCAGATTGAGACTTTCAAAAGAATATGGATAGATATTTTTGATAATGATTTTACCGAACTGTTTGACTCAAAAAAATTCGGGGAAAATTATGGGAACCTTGTTTCGAAAGAGCTCGAATTGACTAAACATTGGAACAACATTACAAATGTAATTTTACAGTCAGCAAATCTTCCCAGTAAAGAAGAGATTGATGAAGTGTACAAAGAGATGCACTCCCTTAAGAAAAGGGTAGGCAAGCTGGAATTGGAACTAAAGAAAAAAGAGATGTCAAAAAAATGAACGGCGAATCCAGGATAGATCCAAAAATCATAGAGGAGATGTTAAAATTTACCAAAAATGTAATGGACGCCCCAAAACTAGTATCTGCCCCAGATGAGATCAGTTTGGAGGTGACACCACACGACGTAGTTCACGAATTAGATAAAACCAGGTTGCTGCATTACAGGCCACTTACAGAAAAACAACACAAGACGCCGTTGCTGATTTCTTATGCGCTGATCAACAGATATCACATACTAGACATTCAACCGGAAAAAAGCTGGGTCAGAAATCTGCTGTTGCAGGGATTTGACTTGTACATGCTGGACTGGGGATCGCCAACTAGCATGGACAAGTATCTGGATTTTGATGATTACGTAAACGGGTATCTGGATTCGGCTGTAGAACACATCAAGAACGAGTCATCGAATGAAAAAATATCAATTCAGGGGTATTGTACCGGAGGAACGATTGCAACGGCATATGCGGCGCTACATCCAGAAAACGTAAAAAATTACATTGCCACAGCCCCAGTAATTGACGGGTGGCGAGACACCACAGTAATCAGCAATCTTGCCAAACACATGGACGTGGACAAAATGGTAGACACCATAGGCAACATGCCCCCAGAATTCATGTACTATTGTTTCTCGGTCCTAAAGCCGTTTGAGCAAGGAATTGAAAAATATGTGAAATTTTTCAAAAACATAGACAATAAGAAATACGTGGATAATTTCCTCAGAGTTGAAAAATGGTTAGGCGATACGCCGCCAATACCGGGAGAATTGTTCAAGCAGTGGATCAAAGACATCTACCAGGATAATTTGTTAATCCAGAACAAAATGTATATCGGAGGAGAGCGCATAGATTTGAAAAAAATAGACATGCCAACATTCACACAAATTGCAGTTGGAGACCACTTGGTTTCGCCAGAGTGCAGCATGCCCCTCCATTACGCCATCGGAAGCGAGGACAAAACCCTTAGAATGTATCCAACCGGACATGTAGGTATGATAGCTAGCTCCCTGTCTCAGAAAAAAGTGTTGCCCGAGCTAGGGGCATGGTTGGCCGAAAGATCATAAAAAAGGAAAAAATTAAAAAAATTAATTGCTAGTTTGTTTTTGCAGTGAATGCAGAAATCCAAGACTGTAGAATGTTTCTGTTCAGGTTAGCAAATGATTTTGCATTGTCGTTGAATGTTTTGATATTCTGTTGTGTTGCATCCATGGTTGCAAGGGTCACCTGGTTTTGTATAGAAGCTACCTTTACAAATTCTTCAGTCACATCATGAATTACCTTCAATGTTGCCTCAGGAATGTTTGCTGCAATGCCTGCTTTCTTTACATATTCTTTTTGTAGCGAGATAGTTGAATCCACTACGTTTTCGTATGCTTGAAGGTATTCCTGCTGCACATTTGTGATTGACTGATGATATTGCGGTACTGATTGTTTGATACCGTTGAAGATCTTGTCTACATTTTCTTGATATACAGAAAACAAATCTTGTGATTTTGTTTGTGTTGTTTCGTTCTTACTCATTGTTTCACCCCCTTATTTTTTGATTTTTTTGCTATTGGCAAGATAATGACTTGGACTAAATCGCCGTCCCCTAAACCCAGGGCGTTGCGTTCAGCCTCAGGAATCGAGATTCTTCCATTACTACTGATGGTGGTCTTGTAAGCACCCCAATTCATGAATGAGGGAAGCATTTGACCGATGCTAAACATCGTATCCATGCTTTTGCTTTGCATGGTAGACATGTTATCCATCATGTTAGATTGAGTTTGTCGTGCACTGTCAGAAACTCCTTTCAGTGTTTCCAAAGGATTGAATGTTTGGCTGGACTGATTCGACATCAAAGAGCCAAAATTTTTCATAAATTCTGCTTGAGCGCGTCCACTTTTTTGAATCCAAGACTTGAACATCTCAGAAGGATCGTATAGGTTTTGATTACCACTCATAGGTAATCATTGGAATAATTGATATTTAAATGGATCTAAGTACCGTTCAAAAATTCCAACACTTTGGAAGCAAAAATTTGAGGTTCCTGGACATACGGAGTATGTCCACATCCATCCATTTTGTAAAATTTGCAATCATGAATTGCCGAAACAAAATCATCGGCATATTCAATTGGAATCACAGGATCATTCGCACCCCAAATAATCAAGGTTGGCGTCAAGACAGATTGTAGCTTGGATACGATAGAGTCAGAGTTTTTCAGCCCCAAAACAGTAGACATGAATGCAAGTTTGGCATTAGGCAGTTGCATTCGCTCTACAAACCCACCGACAATATTGTCTTCAATGCTTTTTCCAGAACCTTCCATCAGCTCAAACGCATGTTTTGCACTGACCTCATTAGGATACAAAGCTGCCATGATATACGCGTCAAGTGCAGGGGTGGATTTCTTCATAATTCCGGCAGGGGATACAAGAACTAGTTTTTCAATTTCGTCAGAGTGGGATGCAGCATACTCCGCGGAAATTAGGCCCCCCAATGAAGAGCCAACAATGCTGGGTTTGGCGATTTTAGATGCGGTGAAAAACTTTTCAAGGAAGTCTGTGAAAAAATCAGGAGTGTAATCAGCTGTAGGTTTGTCACTGTATCCGAATCCGATTAAATCCGGGACTATGACTCTAAAACTGCCTTCAAAGAGGGGAACAACATGACTCCACCGTTCAGCAGAAGCACCTAAGCCGTGAAGTAGTACGAGTGTATTTTTAGAACTGCCAGATTCCAAGTATCTAATCCTGTGTCCGTCAATTTCAAGGAATTTATCTTCCACCGTTTTGGATGAATTATAATCACTAGATAAGCCTTAACGAACTGTGCGATCATACAGACACAGATCAAAATACATTTTCATGTTATTTGAAATTCGGAGTGTGTTTTTGGCATAAAAATAGACACGGGATGGGATATAAAAAAATTAAAAACAGCATATCCGTCAGACGAACCTAAAAATCCCATCAAGGGATTGGACTGGCCGTCACATCGGATATGAATTGCGGGTCCACAATCACCGGAATTTGTTCAATTTGTGCGCCACCAGGTTCAGAATTCAGAGCGTGTGGATCAGTAGAAAAACCACTTGGCGTGCAAGTTAGGAAATTCTTGGAAGATGCAAAGGAACGCATACGCCAAAGATGCCAGATGTAGCGGCAGATAATCTAAGAAAATCCGTGTTTTTTGAAATATTTCTGATGGTATTCTTCTGCTTTGTAAAATGCAGGTGCAGGAACTATCTCAGTAACGATAGGATCGCTGAATTTGGCTGATTTTTCCAACTCTTGTTTTGATTTTTCTGCAATTTCTTTTTGTTTTTCATCGTGGTAAAAAATTGCTGAGCGATACTGAATTCCAACATCAGGGCCCTGTCGATTTAATGTCGTAGGATTGTGGTTTGACCAAAACACATCCAGTAATTCTTCAAAAGAAATTTCATCCGGGTCATATTCAACTTGCACCGCTTCTGCATGACCAGTTTTGTCGGTGCAGACTTCTTCGTATGTGGGGTTTGTAAGTTGCCCTCCAATGTACCCCGCTGCAGTAGATTTCACACCCTTTGTTTTGTTTAGCAAGTCCTCAACATGCCAAAAACATCCTGCACCAAAAGTAGCTTTCACATAATTATCATTGCGCTATAGAATTAAAAGGATTCTAAACTATTCAACTAAAATTATGTCTTCCTGGATAAGATACTTTATGGAATTGATGAATTCTTGTTGGGAAATCAGGTCAACGGACCACCAGTGAGCCGTATTTCTAAACCAGTGTGGGATTTCATCAACGGAGGAAGTGGCAGAATTGATGTTCGGAATTACCATCATCTTGTTTTTCAGCATGAAATCCAAGCCGTCCATAAACTCATGGTCAGAAATGTCACCAGCAGCCCAATTTTTAGCATACGTCTTTATCCAATCAGGAACATACGTGGAAAATCCCAATATGTCGTAAATTGTTTGTCCTGGAAATTGAAAATCAAACCACGATCTGTAACCAGGTTCGTTGTTGTATCTGTCGATATAGTACTGCGGGGAATTGTCAAAGGATGGGAAATTTTCAACGTGTGTGGATTTGTATCCAACGACTTCATAAACAGTGTAAAGCGGGAACTGGGAATCAAACCACGATCTGTAACCAGGTTCGTTGCTGTATCTGTCGACATAGTACTGCGGCGAGTTATCAAGAGAGGGGAATCCCAGAATCCTCATTTTAGGGTTCTCAACAAAAGAGTCGGTGGTCGAGGTGCCAGGGACATACTCGGATGATTTTTCATACTCTATGAATTTTTCTAAATTTCCGCCGTAAGAAATTTTAATCGCGTATTTGCCATTCTCTGGCCAGGTAGGGCCACCGGCATGAATTGTTTTTTTAAAAGTTCCGTCACTGTTTGGAATAACGCTGTCAACGTGGGCCAAACCAGATCCGCTAGGGGTGATAATTTGGATAATTATTGAGAAAAGATCAGGGTTGTAATCGACACTGCCAGAAATAATTATAGAGTCATCAGTGCCGTATGATATTTTGTCAGTGGTGAAGTCATTGACACTTGCAAAAGAATCGGCGAAAAAGAGCGGAAATGTTATCAGCAGTAAAACAATTAGCAGATTATAATTCATGATCAATGCCAATTTTTCATACACGTAATTAAAGAATTCGCCAGATTGTTCAATCAGACTTAGTTGACATCGGTGAAAATTTCTACAACCTTTTTTGCCAGATTTTCAATATTTACCGTTGGCTCTGCAGAGATCAACATCAGAATTTGCGTTATTGGGAACGGGAAGCTTACCAAAACCGCCTTGTCTCTTCTGGCAGCAATGTAGTTTATCGGCCCCAGACTTTCATCAAATTCTTTTCGTATAGATGCTTTTGAAACAAAGTCAAAAAACGACTGCAGTTTGGTCTCATCTCCCTCATAGGGGACAAGGCCTTTCTTAAAACCGCCAGAAATTAGTTTGCCGTCTTTGTCCACTATTCCTGCAAAACGAATTTCAGATTCTTCCAACAGTTTGGCACATTTTTCAGCATACAAAGCGTTAGCAGTCACGACTTTAAGGTGAAGCATCAAAAATAAAAACCTTAGCCAATTTCAAAAAGCAGCAAACGCAGAATCAAAGCCACACACTCAATTCCGGATTGGCCTTACAGTTTAAGGAATTTCTACATGGAATTAATAAGCAAAACTTTGGACATAGAATCATTGAAAAATATTATTTTTGGGATCATGCTAATTGGATTAATATCAAGTTCCGGCCTTCAAAACACCTACGCACACGAACCTGGTTTTGAAGTAAGGACTTCGGAGGATATTTTGAGATTCTGCGAATTTTTTCATGACGAATACAAATTGCTGGGGGTTGAAAGCCTGACTCTACAGCACCCAAGCTATCCAAACATCAGGGCATGCGTAATTTTGTACAACCACGTAGCATGGAACAGCACGCATCAGGCAAGAGATCTGGTGTTGTTGTCTGAAATTGAAAAATATCTCGGGGACTCGAGCTACATCAAAGAAAGACACCTGAAGATTTCCAACATCATGCCAAGTTGGATCAAGAAAGATGCCCAGCTGTGGATAGATAACGTAAATAGCGATACGGATTTCGCGTACGGGATTAGGACGATGATTGAGGCGGGAGTTATTTTTAACGAAACCAGAGACAGAAAATGCGATGAAGGCAGGATATGTTTTGAAGAAGGGGATTTTATAAAATATTCACACACAGACAAATTCAAAAACGTCATCACCGTGAAACACGAAGTGTATTCCATAGACAGCGAGGAAATAATTCTAAAAATCGACGAGACCTCAAAGGAAGGAACAAGCACAGGGCAGATGAACCTGAATTTTCAGGGGCTGATCATGTCGGAAAAGTGTTGTGAATTTTACGAGTATGCGGTATTGATGCCGATCGCGTTGGGGGATGTGATTTCAAAAGATTTGAAGATTCTGAGCGAAACAACATACACGGTAGACGGTAAAATTAGACCGTCATTGGTTGCAAGAGATTCGTCAGGTCAAAATGTAAAAATCATCGACAAGGAAACAGGGCTTGTTTTTTCGCATGAATTTCATGAAACCGAAGTGCTGACAGTGGGAGACGAAACAAAAATTACAGCCACGAATTTTTTTGATGCAGAACACAACAGCGAGTCATACGATACAGCGATACCAATGTGGTGGAAGACGACTACAAAGTGGCTGCTGGAGGAAAAAATTTCCGAGTCAGAGTATTTGCAAGCCATGGAAAACTTAATCTCGCGAAACATACTAAAAGTTTGATCACAGATGGCACTTTAGCAGCACATAGTCAATGACTTTGGATTCAGATGCTTTCTTCATTTTTTGAATTGAGTTAAACAGCAGAAATTCAACATACGAGGGATAATTTTTCAGAATGGACTTTCTCAGATCTGCCCTGTTTTCCAAATAATAGTTTGCAAGTGGCTCATACACATTCGAGCCAATTAGTTTTTCTTCAGATATTGTAAAACCGCAGGACATGATTGAATTTTTTAGAAAATCCAGGCTGTAATGCTCAGAAGACCATGTAAACTTTAAGAGCCCTAATTTTTTAAATGACGGGTTTCCGATTGTTATTGGAACGGCCATCACAAGTAATCCGTCAGGTTTCAAAATTCTTTTAGATTCAGAAATAAAATCACAGAGAGGTTTGAAATGTTGTGCCGATTCCAGCGCCAGTACACGGTCAACGGAATTGCTGTCAAAGGGCAATTTTGTAGAAGTTGAATTTACAAATTCGATGCCATCCTGAGGTCCAGAAAAAACCAACTGCTTGAAATTGATATTGACATCGTACAGTTTGATTCCAGGAAAGAGATCCCTCCAAAACTCAGAGGGGGCAGACAGTCCACTTCCCACATCAACGGCGGTCACACCAGAAGACATCTCGGCCATGTCTGCAAAAACGCTGCAGAGGTTTTTTTGCGCGGAAACAGGTTCCAGATGTTCCCGTGACCAGAGTCCAAAATTAAGCATTGTGCCGCCCGTAGCTAATTGCATCACAGGCGACAGGGAGGTGTATAGATTCACAACGTCTTTTTCATTTCTTCGAAACGTCCACAAAAATAGATCAACGGGGTTTATCGCAAACAAAAATAATTCTAAGGTTGTTTAAAGATCAGACTATTAATTTCTAAGGTAGCCCTTCTGAATCGTCAATACAGTGCTTATGAACCCAGTTTTCGTCTTTGTCTTTTAAAATCTCTTTCCCGGGTTGAATTTTGTCACCGCATGAAGTGCATGATGTTGCAAACTTTGCTTTCATGCATAGTCCACATCATCTAGAAATAAATCAGCTGTGTTGCAATTTGTGCTAACCAATGAGTAACACTTTTTATTAATTTGGAACACCCAGTCAGCACATGAGTGATGAAAAATCAGATTCAAAGGTTATCCTTGCAAAATGGAGCGACAGGTTTCTTGCCTGGTTGATTGATTTCGTCATTGTTTCAAGCATATCCACAGCGATAATTTTCTTGTCATTTGGGACAATACACTATGAATTTGATCAGGGCTGGCTATGGGCTGAAAGTACTCAATACGTCCCAGTCAGCACGTTGTTTTTTGTTTATTGGGTAATTTTGGAATACAAGACAGGGCAGACGGTTGGGAAAAAAATACTCAATTTGAAAGTCACAGGCATCAATGGCGGAAAGCCAAGACTGTCCGGAGTAATGCTAAGTGGTTTTGGAAAATCATTTCTGTTGCCAATTGACGTGATTTTGGGATGGATGCTGACAAACGAAAAAAGGCAAAGGATTTTCAATAAATTAGGCGACACTGTAACCGTAAAAATCAAAGATGTCCCAGAAACATCAGATATTGAATATGTGAAAGACTGAGTTTTGTCATATTTTGTTGAACAGTTACTTTGAAGAGTTAAGCGACAGATCTATTAGCATCCGCAGATCATTTGGTTTGATGTCTGAAAACCAAAACAAGTGGTGGGTAGGATTGCCAAAAGAACTTCAAGAGGACATAGAATCAGAAAAATAAGAAAGCCAATCCAGATACCGCCTACAGTGGCAAAGCAATAGCAAATGTCGTAGGTTTGTTACTTACGGAAATTGTTCCACCGTGTTGTTCAACTATGCTTTTGCAAATTACCAGCCCCAATCCAGTTCCAGTCGTCTTGGTTGTGAACATCGGTTCAAATATCCTATCCAAGTTTTTGGCAGGAATTCCAATGCCAGAATCAATAACCTTCACAGTCAAAAACTTGGAATCGGAAGAAATAAGCACATCAACTGTGCCGTGTCCGTCCAAAGACTGCACTGCATTGTTGATCAAATTAGACAGCACGCCCTCGATTTTTCTAGAATCGCAGTTAATTTTTATATCGTTTTCAGGCAGGTTGATGGTAATCCCGTAAGAATATTTTACGTGATTCATAGCTAATTTCAAAATACTCAAAAAATAACCAGGTTTCTTTTTGATTTCACTGGTTCTTGCAAAATCTAAAACGTCTTCGATGATTCTATCCATATCAAGAATAGAGTTTTGCATCCTCAGCCACTTTTCTTTATCTTTGGAATCAAGTT
>JAQBHN010000021.1:0-4646 GCA_032127635.1 Nitrososphaerota archaeon | reverse complement strand
GGCTTTGCTTTAATCGCATTTTCAGTAGTTGACAGAATTAGAGCGCGCGTTCTCACTCATATGTTTAAGAGAGACGTATACGTTAGATTTTTAACGATTATTGCAATTGCAATTGTTGTTGCAGGCGTTGTCTCAGTCAACAACAGTATTGCTGATGCAAAGAAAATTGAATTTTTAGGACCGTACACTGCCCAACAAATTGGGGTAAACCGCTATCTTGGGGAACTAAATGATGTGCAAGAAAATATCCATGATGTCCAATTGACATCTGTTTCTGCAAACAACATTAAAAACTATGTAAGGCAAAACAGTGACGTTCTTGATGTAATTCGGGTATGGGATTGGGAGGCAGCTTTTGCCAAATTAAAGCCTGAAATAGGTTTGATTCCGTATGTTGACTTTGAAGACAATGACATTCTTCGCTTTAACAATACTTTATACTGGACTGCTTCAATGAAGCCAATTTTGCCTACATCTGTAAGCCTTGAAAACAAATGGTATAACGAACATCTTGTTTACACCCACGCACCTAATGGATTTCTTACCTTGGAGGCAACTGACGGACAGATTGTTGACAGCGGCAAATTTTTCAAGCAAAGGGAAATCTACTACGGCGAAGGGGGACTGTTTGAGCAAACCTGGTCTGCTTATCCTAATTCAAGGGGGGAGAACAGTGCAGAACTTGGAGGGGCATCCTATTCGGGTTTAGGCGGATTGGATGTTTCACCGCCTTTGAGTTGGATATTTGAGCCAAACTTTTTGCTGTCATTTCCAGGCGAATCAGTACACATTATGAGATACAAGGACGTGCATGACAGAATGGAAACTCTGTATCCCTATTTCCTATATGATTTGTTTGGGAAAGAGCTGGACTCAGTCCCTGTAACTGACGGTGAAAATTCCTACTGGCTGATTCCACTGATCATTGGATTTGATACGGGGGATGTTCCTTGGTCTGTTGGAAATCCATACCTGCGTTTAGTGGGTTATGCTCTTGTTGACGCCTATGACGGTGATATCCAACTACTGAAAACTGGAGATGATTTCTTTACTGACATGTTTGCTAGTCAGTACAAAGAACAGTTCCAACCAATACCTGCATGGCTGGAAGAACAGATCCGATATCCTGTAGAACTGTTCAACTGGAAGACAGAGATGTATAATATCTACCATGTAACTAACGTTGAGACATTCATTCAGGCAAATGAATTCTATGAAATTCCACGTGGTCTTGACACATATTTTGTTGAAGCAAAACCACCAGGATTTGAACAAACGGAATTCCTGGGACTGCTTTCGTTGGAATTGAGAGGATCACAGGGTAGGAATCTTGCAGGCTATATGATAGTGGAAAATGATCTTGACAGACTGGGGGACATGCAATTCTATGAAGTCCCATTGAATTCTACAACCAAATTGATTGGTCCTACGGCAGTCGGAGAAGCACTTGACAGAGATCCTGAATTTGCCCAACTGAAGACTCTGTTGAGAAACCCAAGAATCGGTGATAATATTTTGTATCGTGTAGGTGATCATGATGTCTACTTTATTCCTGTATACACTGCAGGTGCCGGTGGTGTGGTTGCCCAACTGGGAACCATCGCAGCAGTGGGTGCCGCATTTAACGGAGAATATTTCGTCGGACTGGGTCAAACCCAAGAAGAAGCATTTGAGGCATACTTGAAGAAGGTTTCCGGAGTGGCATCAACCACAACTACCGCCGATGACGATTATGTTGAATTAGTCAGAAGTGACAGAATTGACATCATAAAATCGGTGTTTGAAACAAACGGAATTTCTGTTTCTGAACCCACATCCATCCAGATCCCTCTATCATTCAACGAAGGGGAACTCTTCTTCTTTACTGAAAGTGATCGTGCAGATGCTGAAGAATTCCTATCTGAATTCATTGATGACTTTGTAAAGCCACGCAGTGACAGAGTGTTCATGTGGCAAGAAGACACCAATCTCAACATCGGAACCGTATATGTGAAAGACGGACTTCCTGAGATACACTATGTCTCAATTGAGGTAGGCAACTAGTTGCTTCTTGTTGTTGATAACGGCTCTATCTATACAAAACAGTTGACTGATTTTTTAAGCGCCAAAAATATTTCGTTTGAGATACAATCCCCGCAACTTCTGAACCTGGACTCGCTTTCAAACTATGACTCTTTCATACTTTCTGGAAGGAGAAAAAACGAAAAAAAGGTCAATGAGATCAATTCCAAAATTATACGGCACTGCATTAAAAATGATAACAAGTTACTCGGAATTTGTTACGGCGCGGAAATTTTGGCACTCACTTTGGGTGGAACAATTAAAAAAACTCTTCATTTTCACAAGGGAACTGAATTAGTTCAAACTTTAAAAAATACTCCAATATGCGGCGATTCTTTAGAAGTATTTGAAAGTCACAGTTATGAGATATCCAAATTGCCCTGCGTTTTGGTCACTCTTGCTGAATCAAAAAATTGTAAGAATGAAATTATTCAATATGAAAAAAAACCAATTTTTGGAACTCAGTTTCATCCGGAAATGAGTAAGGACGGCAATAATCTGATTGAAAAATTCTGCTCTCTTTGATTGATTTTAATAACTCTCAAAATTTCCTAGTTTTATGGGAGAAGAAAACCATGAACTGCTTTTGCCTCTTGTGGAAGATGAAAATATTTGTCTTCCTTTGCCAATTAACGTGGTATCAAAATATTGGAATGTTGATTTACCTATGGCAGAAGCCGTGGAATCTGCAAAAAAATATTCTGGATTTGATGGCAGTATCCTAATTGAGGGAATAGAGACTGCAGAAAGACATGGCTTGACATGCAAAATAGTTCATTCGTCTCTAAATGAATTAAAGAAAGTCATTGATTTGGGAATTCCGCCAATTGTCATCCTTCCCGGAATTCCTGAAATTACGCAGCATGCGTCTGTAATTACCGGCTATAATCAACAAGAAAAAACAATTTTGCATTATATACAAAAAGGCAATCAGGACGGGGAACAGCAAGAGGGAGCAATTCCTCAGGATATTTTTGAGAAAGAGTGGTCTGAAGAAGGAAAACTGTTGATCATTTTGGCCCCTTTGGATATTTTGTCATCTGTCAGCCTTGAAGATGACTCTAGCAACAAACCAAATAGGCTTTGTCTTGTCTCTGAAAAACATAATATTTTAAAAAATACCTCTGAGGCACTTGAATCACTAAAACAAGCTATGGAACTTGACGGAAATAACCCGACAGCTCTGAATCTGTTTGCTGCAATGCTTAATGCCCAAAATTCTCCTGACTGTGTGAAATATTATGAAAAATGTTTACAAATTAACAGCAGATCATACCTGGCATATAACGGTCTAGGGAATTTTTATCTCAAGACAAACCAGTTTGAAAAAGCAGAAAATTATTACGCCAAGGCCATTGAGATTAATTCAAAAAGATCCGCAAAAATTTACAAAAATCGCGCATATCTTAGAGAAAAACAAAACAATAATTCCGGGGCAAAGGACGATCTCAAAGATTATCTGAAATATTATCCCAGAGCTTCCGACAGGGGAATTATAGAGCAGGCAATCAGAGAATTATAATGCGGAGTGCGGGATTTGAACCCGCGGCCTTCAGCTTGGGAAGCTGACATCTTACCAGGCTAGACAAACTCCGCCTAGATCATCATCATCAACCATGATTAAATATCTTGATTGATATCTTAAAACATGGATGCAAGATGTCCCGAATGCGAGAAAGTTGCAATATTGGATGACGATATCACCAATGTAAAATGTCCTCATTGCAATTTTGAGGCAGACTATGAAAGCTATATTGAAATTATGAAAGATCAGGCAATCAACATGTCGTCTGACTATATTCCAGACAGACCTGGAATTTAATCACCAATAGTTTCCTTTATCGGAGCAATCCAAATGAGCTCCGCAATTTGGACAAAACATGTGGCATGCTTGCATGTCCACCATTTTACTATCACATCTTGGACATCTGATCTCTTCAGCCATGCCTACCATTGCTAATCCTGATTTAAAAATAATGTCCAAAGGTTAATTAGTCGTTCAACTTTTTTTTGGAATAATTGGCAAACTTCAAACTTACAATTTCTGACACTAAGGGAAAATCAGTTTCAAAAGAACTCAAAGACAGTGACGCCAATCCATTGTTGGGATTACAGCTAGGAAATGAGACTGACGCATCAATTGTAGGATTAACCGGAAAATTAAGACTTACTGGAGGCAGTGACAAATCTGGAGTCCCAATGAGAAGTGATCTTCATGGCGGAGCAAGAAAAAGAGTCTTGCTTGTCAAAGGTGTTGGTTTACAGGATGCAGAACATGGAACACGAAAAAGAAAACTAATGAGAGGAAATCTGGTATCAGAAGAAATCTATCAGGTAAATTGTAAATTTGATGGAGAATTACCGGTTGAAGCTCCTGCAGAAGAAGTAACAGAAGAAAAAATTTAATCCGCAAAAGAATAACTTAACATATACCGATTCTACTTTTTTACACATGCATTGGAGAGAAACTCTTCCTGACTGGTACATCAAAAAATATGGCTATCAGCCATGTGTTAACATTGGTACAGCAGGTCACGTAGATCATGGAAAAACTACTCTGATTCAAGCTTTATCTGGCTCGTGGA
>JAQBHN010000020.1:0-6379 GCA_032127635.1 Nitrososphaerota archaeon | reverse complement strand
CCTACACTTGAAATGATTCTAACACAACTCAAGCTATTGGAAACAAAACCTCAGATTGTAGGTCTTAGTGCAACGATTACAAATTCTGATGAGATTGCAGATTGGCTTGAATGTACACTGATAAAAAATGACTGGAGACCTGTCCCATTATCTGAAGGAGTCTGTGATGGGGGGGAAGTAACAATGAGTGATGGGAAAACCTTTGAAGTTGAACGTAGTTTGATGGGCACACCTGTTGATTTAGGCGTCCAATCAGTAAAGCAGGGAGGCCAATCACTAGTATTTGCAGAGACTAGAGCTCGCTCAAAGTCACTTGCAACAAAAGCAGCCGATGCAATCTTTCAGATGTTGGAAAAAAAAGAAATCTCTGAACTAGAAAAGACATCTAAAAAACTTCTATCAGAAAATGAGCACACTGAATTGGTAAAGACATTGGCATTACTGGTAAAAAAAGGGGTTGCGTTTCATCATGCAGGATTAAACCAAAAATGCAGACAAACAATAGAGGACGAGTTCCGTAAAGGCACAATCAAATTACTGTCATCTACTCCCACACTTGCTGCAGGTGTCAATCTTCCTGCAAGACGAGTTGTAATATCCAATATTAACAGGTATAATGCAAAAGTTGGAGCAAACAGACCAATCAGCATTTTGGAATACAAACAACTTTGTGGAAGAGCCGGAAGACCGCAATGCGATGATTATGGAGAATCAATTATTGTTGGAAATGGGAATACGGAAGATCTAATTGAATACTACATCAATGGAGAACCAGAACCAATCATATCAAAAATAACTGATGACAAATCTTTACGAACTCATATTCTAAGTGTCATCGTTACGCATCCAGGAATTAAAAAAGAAGATATTTTAGAATTCTTTTTGCAAACCTTGGGTGGACTACAGACAAGAAAACCCACAATAAAATTTGCAATTGACATATCATTACGTTTTCTTTCCAGCAAATTTTTGATAATTAAAAAAGGTGAAAGATATGCTGCTACTGAATTTGGAAAAAAGACATCAATGCTATACATTGATCCGCTGACTGCAACATATTTTAGAGATTCAATCGAAAACGTGTCTAAGGAAAGAAAACACACTTTCGGATTTTTACATTTGATTACAAACTGCGAGGAATTTTTCCCAAAATTCTCACTTCGGCAAAAAGACTATGAGACTGCCAGTTTGATGATTGAGAACAATTCCTCTCAATTGTTGGAGCCGATCTCCGAGTACGACTGCTCTAGAAGCCTTTTGGCTTTGCAATCCTGGATTACCGAATCCACCGAATTATCTCTCTCTGATAGCCTCGGAATAGAGTCTGGAGACATGCACAGGATGACTGAAAATGCTAATTGGCTCTCATATTGTCTTAGGGAGATTTCAAAGCATGTTGAGAGGGCAGATTTGCTTGAAGAATTGGGAGATTTGAGAAATAGGGTGGTTTATGGAATTAGGGAGGAGTTGCTTGATTTAGTTAAAGTCAGGGGAATCGGAAGGGTCAGGGCACGAATTCTATTCAAACATGGAATAAAGAATCTGGATGATTTGAGGAAAATTCCTGTAAATAAATTGGCAGAGATTGATAAAATTGGTTCAACCGTTGCAGATAACATAAAGGAAGAGTTACGAAAGGTTAGATAATTGACTGATTTACTTGTTCCAGCAATAATTTCATGCGTTGTTGCATTTGCAGTAGTGTTTGTAATGACTCCACCACTAATCAAAATTTTAGAAAAGAGAAATTTTGCGGTAAAAGACGTAAACAAAAGGGAGAATGTCGTCGTCGTCAGGCCTGGCGGTCCTGCAATAATTGCAGGGATCATTGCATCAGAACTTATCCTTTATGCGTTTTTCCAGATGAATGAAATTCTTGCAATACTCATTACAACATCTGCAGCATTTGCAATTGGATATGTCGATGATAGAAAAGTAATGGGTGGATGGTTCAAACCCGTTTCACTTGCAGTAGCTGCAATTCCGATAATTGCACTTGGGGCATATGACTCTGATCTTGCATTTCCATTGTTTGGAACTGTACAAATCCCAGCATTGTATCTTGCATTGATTATATTCATGATACCAATTACCGGAAACACAATCAACTCTATTGATGTCCTAAATGGAGTTGCAAGTGGCTTTATGGTAATTGCCAGTTTTTCATTGTCAATCTGTTTGTTTATTGTACAAAATTATGAGATCGCAATTGTTAGTTTACCGCTTGGTTTTGTCTCATTGGCATTTTACAAATACCATAAAATTCCAAGCAAAATTTTTCCTGGTGATTCTGGAGCATTAACATTTGGTTCAATGTATGGTGCAATTGCAATTGTGGGCGGTGTGGAGATTATTGCAGCAGTTGCTTTATTGCCAGCAGTTATCAACTCCTTTCTGTTCCTATCTAGTGTCAAACGTATTGTAGAGCACAGGCAAATTAAGGGAAAACCAGTAGAGCACACTGACGATTTTAGATTAAAGGCAACTGATGACAAAAAGGCGCCTGTTACTTTGGTAAGGCTAATTCTTGCAGGAGGGCCAATGTCCGAAAAACAAGTTGCTTTTGCAATTTTCAAATTAGCAATATTTTCAGGAATATTGGCAATAATTACTGCATTTATGATGGGGGTCTCGATTTGAAATCCGGTCTTTTTGGATTTTTGTTTGCAATGTGGGTTCTGATGATTGTCGGAGGTGGAATTGTAGTTACAATTTTGGGACCAATTTCAGGACTCGGTGAACTTGATTTGTTTATTACATCTGTGATCAAAGCCATCATTGCACTAGTTCTAGTTGTAATTTGGATTTTGATTTTATTAAAGATGAAGAATTGGATTTTCAAAAAAGAATTGAAACTTTAACTTTCTTTCCACTGTCTTTGTTTTTTGTCATACTCTTCTCTGCTGTATCTAATTGAAGCTGGTGATCCCATAACAACTACGTTTTCAGGAACATTTTTTGTTACAATTGCACCCATTGCAACAATACTATTTTTCCCCACAGTAACACCTGCTTTGATTACTGCACGTGCACCAATAATTGCATTATCTTCAATTGTAACTCCTATCATTTTATCACACATTGGATAAGGATCATTAGTTAATACTACGGCTGGTCCGATGAACACATTTTTTCCAATTCTTGAAAGTGGTGGTATGTATGCCTGCCCTTCAATCTTTGTATTCTCACCAATCTTTACATCATAATCAATATGTGCTAGAGAACCAATTTTGACGTTATCTCCAATTTCTACATTGTCTCCAACATATGAAAAATGCCAAATCTGAACATTTTTTCCAATTATTGCTTTTTCTGAAATGAAATTAGTGACCATTATCTCACAAGTGCCATGGGTTTGCCTTTGTAATAATTTTTTCAGGTAATTTATCCTTGAATTTTTTCAGAAATTCAATTTCCTGTTTTTTATCTCGTAATTCATCTGGCAGCATGATTGGAATTTCCTCGATTATTGGGTAGAATCTAGAACATTTTGGGCAAAATATTGCACCTTCTGATACGACATTGTCTTTTTCCTTTATTTCAAATAACTCCAGTGGATGAGTTTTGTCAATCGGACATGCCAATATTTCCATCATTGTTTTGTTCATTTTAGATCCAGATAGATGGGAATGCCTTTCTGACTAGATAAAAGTGCAGCTTCGGCAATTTTTGTAACATTGACGGCTTCTTGTGCTTTTACAATCTGTTCGTTCTTACCTTCAATTGCCCCGAGAAAACTTTGAATTTCTAATAATAGCGGCTCTTGTTTTTCATTTTGAACCTTTTCTGCCCCTTCATCTTTTTCTACAGTGATTTCTTGAGTGATAAAATCTGATGAAATTATTGCATCCGTACATACAGCACTGAATTTTCTTACTTTTTTTGGCGTAATCCAGTTTGATGAAATAATTGCAACTTTGTCATTTTTGTATCCTAACATTATGCTTGCGAAATCCTCATGCTCGTGCTTTATCTTCCCTGCTCTTGCAAACACTACCTGTGGCATGTCATCAAACAGCCAATTGGCAGTATCGATATCGTGAACTGATGTATCGTAAATTATCCCAACGTCTTTGATGTGGAGGGGCATTCTATTTTCTCTGTGAAATTCAAGCATGACTAAATCACCATATCTTTTCTCCTTGACCATTTTCTTTACTACGCCAACTGCGGGATTGAATCTTTCAATGTATCCGCAAGTCAGAATTACTTTATTTTTTTCTGCCAGTTTTGCAAGATCTTGCCCGTCTTCAGACTTGTATGTCATTGGTTTTTCTACAAAGACATGTTTTTTTGCATCTAGTAATTTTTTTGCAATTGCAGCGTGAGTTGATGTGGGAGTCACAACAAAAGCGCCCTCGAATTTTTCTGCAGCTAGCAATTCATCTAATGATGTGTAGTGGTTAACAGAATATTTTTCGCCATACTCCTTGCTCTTTTGAGAATCTGCATCACATACAGCAACTAGAACCCCTAATTGTGACAAAATTCTTGTGTGATTCTTGCCCCACCCGCCTGTTCCGATTTGCACAATTTTCATCTAATATACCTCAGTCAGCCAATGAGAATAATCTTCATTTTTGTTCATTACTATCTCAGTGTACACTTCCATCATCTTTTTTGTAATGTCTCCTGGTTTACCGTTTCCTATTTGCTTTGAATCCATCTCTATGATTGGTGTGATCTCAGCTGCAGTCCCTGTCAGGAAAATTTCTTCAGATATGATTAATTCACTTCTTGTAATATCTCGCTCAATCATATCTATGTCCAAATCTTTTGCAATTTTGATTATCGAATCACGGGTAATCCCTTCTAACGCTGATGATGCAAGTGATGGTGTTACCATCTGGCCGTTTCTTACAATGAAGATGTTCTCACCTGGCGCTTCACTAACATTTCCATTATGATCAAGCAAAATTGCTTCGTCTACCCCGTTTCGTTTTGCTTCCTGAGTGGCAATAATTGAATTTAGATAATTTCCTCCCATTTTCGCTTGCGGTGGCGTTGACATGTCTGAGAATTTCCTCCAAGATACAACGCCTGCAGTTATTCCATTTTTGTTAAACAAATCTCCAAATGGAAATGTGAATATTGCAACATTAGTTGGTGCTTTTTCTGTTACATGAAGATTAATTCCGTAGTCTCCTACAAAATAAAATGGCCTGATGTAACATGATTTTTTTATTTTATTTTTTTTGCAAATTCCAATGATTGCATTGGTGATCTCATCATCTGAAAAATTAAGTGAGATATTGTAAAACTGCCCTGATCTTCTAAATCTTTTCACATGTTCGTCTAGTCTAAACACATAGAGATTATCTCCATTCCAATATGCTCTAATCCCTTCAAAGACGGATGTTCCATAATGGATAGCATGTGTTGTAATTGGAACTTGTGCTTTTTCTGTTGGAACATACTTTCCATCAAACCAAACATATTTTGAAATGGGAAGTGCCATGGAAAATTTTTTACTGTGTGTGTATTAATTCCTATTTATTTTGAATAACCTTCTTTGGGAAATTTCATTCCTACAATTCTGGTAGTTTGATCTTCTTCGTTTGCATATTTTTCAACTGTTTCCCACTCATCTTCAATAATTTTGACTATGCTTTCTGGAAGATCCTCCTTCCATGAGGATTTCTTTTCATGAACTGCATCATACAATTTTTCTTTTACAGATGTGGCAGAAAGTGACTTTCTTTCACCTATTTTTGGTTTTAACATATACATTTTCAACATGTATCCCTCAGCTTTATCTCCAGTATATGAGAAATAATCCCCTTTTACTCCATCAAGGATCTGCTTTCTCAATTTCCATGATTTTCGTCTAACCAATGGGGGCAGGTATTTTTTAAACGGCGCATAAAATGCGTAATCGTCAGTAATTTGAATTGAATCCCCAAAAATAGACTCAAGCATTTTCTTCCGAGTTTCAAAATTAAATGGAAAGCTTTTGCTGTTTATTTCCCTATTTTCATCTTTGAAGACAACCGGCATTACTTTGACAATGTCTGCTTGTTTTTTTAATTCTGTAATGATTTCTACATGGGCGTTTGTCACCGGATTTAGATGTGCAAGATAAAGTGCGGTAATCAATTACATCCCCTAAATAATTCTCATATTTCAATGATTGATATTTTTAAAAATTCTATCCGTATGATTCGTATTTGACTTCAAAACTTCCATCCTCACGTTTATCTTGTTCAGTGATGAAGCCTTTTGGTTTCAAAAAGTCCATTACACCATCAATAGTTCCTTGCCAACCACAAACATAGAACATTGTATTTTCTTTAGTAATTTTATCTCCAATTAATTCTTCTAACGGTGAAAGTCCGTTATCTCTTGGTCTTAGGAATGTTTCAACTCTACCAACTTGACC
>JAQBHN010000019.1:0-3996 GCA_032127635.1 Nitrososphaerota archaeon | reverse complement strand
TGTTTGGTTTCTTTGATTTGTTTTGGTTGTTTGGTTTGTTTTGATTTGAATTGTTTTGTTTTGGTTTGTTTTGGTTGTTTGGTTTGTTTTGATTTGGATTATTTTGTTTAGTCTGATTTTGATTGTTTGGTTTCTTTGAATTGTTTTGATTTGGGTTTCTCTTTGGCTCTTCGCTGACTAGCTTCTGGTAAAGTTTGAAGGCCTGATCAACGTTGAGAGTTCCATGGACGATTCCCCTGACTGCCTTGATCATGGAGACTGGGTGTTCTGATTGCCAGATGTTTCTGCCCATGTCAACACCTACGGCGCCAGCCTTGATTGCGTTGAAAGTCAGCTGCAGGGCATCGCGTTCAGGAATTTTCTTTCCTCCTGCCACTATGATTGGGACAGGGCATGATTGAACGACTTTTTCAAAATTATCACAATAGTATGTTTTGACAATGTGTGCACCCTGTTCGGCTGCCACCCTGCATGCCAGTGAAAGATAGCGGGCATCCTTGCCAAGCTCTTTTCCGACTGCGGTAACTGCCAGAACAGGCAGTCCGTATTTTGTTGCCTCGTTGACCAGTTTTCCAAGGTTTACAACGGTCTGATATTCATATTTTGAGCCGACAAAAATTGACATTGCAAGGGCGCTGGCATTTAGCCTGATTGCATCCTCGATTGACACTGTAATGTCCTCTTGGGACAGGTCATCCCCGATAATGCTCGAGCCGCCAGAAACCCTCAGCACCATGGGGGTATCAGAGGTTGCAGGAACAGATGTTCTCTGTACGCCCCTTGTGACCATCAAGGAGTCGCAGTATTTCAGCAGCGGTGCGATTACTTTTTTCGGGTTTTCAAGCTTTTCAGTTGGGCCAAGAAAGTATCCGTGGTCCACTGCCAGCATTAATGCGCGGTTATCTTGCGGTTTTATTATTCTAGAAATTCTATTTTGTAATCCCCAATCCATAATTCTTCGATTTTGAAGGAATGAAAATCCCCTCTTAAGCCTTTCTTATTTTGTAATGATTATCTTCATTGCATTCTCGCCGGTGCGCGCATGATCAAACGCTTTCTGAGTGTCAGAGATTGAATAGGTGTGGGTGATCAGCTGCTTGACATCAATCTGCGAGGATTCGATAAGGTGCAGTGCGGCCTTGGTGTCAGAATCTGATGCGGCATAGCTTGTCACCAGAGTTATTTCATTGGAGTAAATTTTTCCCATGTCCAGATCCAGCCTTGCGCCCTTTGACGGAACGCCAAACATCATCACTGTGCCGCCTTTTCGGGTCACGTCTATGGCGTCATCCAGCGCCTTGAGACTGCTTGTGGCAACGATTGCCACATCCACGCCGAGGCCTCCGGTATTCTCCAGGATCTTTTGCTTTCTGTTTTCGTCCATGGAGGAGATTGAATCGGTGATGTTGAATTTTTTTGCAAAGTCCAACCTGAAGTCGTTTACGTCAAGGCAGAATATTTTTGAGAATTTTTTTGCGCGGGCCAGCATCACGTGCATCATTCCGGTGGGGCCGACCCCAAAGATTGCAGCAGAGTCCCCTTCACGGTAGGAGAACTTTGACCAGGCCCTGACACAGCATGCCAGCGGCTCAATCATTGCTGCCTCCTCATAGCTGAGGGAGTCGGAAATTTTTAAGACGCCGCCGTGGGAAACGTTCCATGCGGGAACCACGTATTCCTCAGACAGTCCGCACGGGGAAAGATTTGTTTCTGAATATTTTTGGCACATCGTCTCGTTTCCATGGTTGCAGAAATGGCAGTCATAGCAGGGAACGTGGTGGTGTGTAAACACCCTGTCGCCTTTTTTGAATTCCGTTACATCGGAGCCGACATCCAAAACAATTCCAGATGGCTCGTGTCCTAGCCGCATTGACGGCTGGCCGTACTGTCCAAAGACTTTTTCCAAATCAGAGCCGCAGATTCCGCACGCATGCATCTGCACCAGGATATCACCCGGTGTAAGAGTTGGATTTTCTGTCTCGTCTACAGAGATGACGGATGGTTCCTTAACAGATGCGGTCTTCATTGTAAAGCATTAAAAATTTAATCATACGCCGAGAATTTTCTTTAGCATAACTCTGTAATCAACTTCATGTTTTGCACTGCCTGTCGCAGGTAATGCAAACACCAGTGTGGATTTTTTGGATCTCAGCGCGGTTAATTCGTTGTCAATAGATTCTGTAATATCATCACTAACTAGGATCAGGCCGACATCGGAATCGTCAGTCAGTTTTTTGATGTCCTCCAAAGCCTCTCTCGGGTCCTCTGAAATCTTTCCGGGAATTCCTGCCAGCTGGAAGCTGGTTACAAATGATTTGCTGCCGACAGTAAAGATTTTCACAGTTGAGATTTTTGTCTGTTCTAATTTAACCCTTTTTGGAAGCGTAAGATCAGGAAAGGTTGATTTAGTTTGAAAAACCAGTGAATTCATGGCAGAAATTGATACTCAAAAAGATGTCTATTTGTTCCTACACGGAAGGATGGATCTTAATGAAAAAGCAACAAGCGCATTGACTGCAAAGGGATTTGCAGCAGACAAAGTCACCATGGCCTTGCCGTCAAAAGTCGGGAACGTGGGGGACTATATGGCAATGCTCTGGATGCCTCCAAACCCAGATCACATCAAGATTCAGCAAATCACAAAGGTTGAGCATGTGGAACCGGAAGGAATGGTTGGTCTCTGGAAGGGAGTCTCAAAAGACGACATAGACACTATACCGCTGGGATAAGATTAGCTGAATCCTGCGCCGAACTCGTTACCTTTGTCCAGAACATCGCCCGAATCGGAATTTTTTAATTTTCTATAAAGCATCGTCTCGTAGACAATCTTCATTGCCTCTTCATCGCCAAGATTGTGATCCTTCCTGATTTGATTTTTGTATTTCTGTAATTTCGAAACATCCTGTTCGTCAGGTGAAAGATCATCATGAAGCATAAGGTTTGCAACCTTCTCAATTATGGAATTTTGCTGGTCATCATTCATGAATTTGTTTGAGATTTCTAGTTATTAATACATTCGAATGATTTGCAGTTACAAATCAGAAATAAGTCCCGAAAGAAAATCAGAAAATTCGTCATCAGAGAAAACAATTTCCTCCACTTGCTTTTCCCCAATGGCAAGCAGTGCGGATTCCAGGTGGTAGCACGCGGTCTTTCCGTTTAGCTTGCCAAAATAAAATCCGGGACATGAGCAGTAGATGCCGTCAGGATCAATCCAGTGCTCCTCGCCGATTCCGACAACGGTCCAAATTTTTCTCATGCTCGGTTCAAAAACATGCAGCTTCACGCGCCTTTCAGAAACCATGAACTGCAGCCGCCCCAAGTCTTTGTTCATAGGGGTTCAACCAGACAAGTACAGTATAACTTTGATGCCGCAGACAGCGGCAGTGCGACTTGATCAGGCGGATTTTGTAGCAAGTGTTCCGGCCATTGCACAGTTCGGGCACCGCTGGGATTTGGCCCACGCCTTTACGGTTTCGGAATACGAGACGCGGGTTTCAAACGAATGCCCGCAGTTGTTGCAGGAAACCTCCGAGGAGTAGCTGCTCTTGTTCCAGTCATCTCCGGAGTCGCGGGCGAACTTGGAGATCAGGTCCCGCCCTTTTTTAGAGATGCGGTAAACGGTAAGGTCGTGAAACCCGGACTTGTCATCAAAGGGAATCCGCTGGACAAGTCCGTTCTCGTCTAGAAAAACCAGGATGTCTTTGAGCTTGAATTCCGCAATCTTCATCTTGACAAAATTTTTCTTCACGTTGTTTTTCAAATGCGTGTAGCGTATCCCGTCAGAGTCAAACTTTGCTATGTTGCTCAGGACCTCGTCAAGATCGTCGTCAGAGAACTTTTTTGCCATGCTGTTTTACGGAATGCCAGGGTTTATGTTTTTTACAATCACTCGTACACGTCGTAGGGCTCAATCGGATCCTTTGTGGTTTTGTTGTCCCTCAGCCACTCCAGTGTCTTTACAAAAGAGTCGGCCAGCTCGATGGTGGTCAGCAC
>JAQBHN010000018.1:0-11882 GCA_032127635.1 Nitrososphaerota archaeon | reverse complement strand
ACTTCCAGGCCGCGTGACAACTGAATTATTTTATCTAAGTGTTGGTGATGAAGTATCTCTTGGAGAACCTACAGGAGCTGCATTACAAATTAGCGACAAGTTATCAAACGGTCAAAAAGACAATAGAAGGATAATTTGTGTTGGTGGAGGTACTGGATTGGCGCCATTCATTGCGTTTGCAAAGCATTTTCACGACACTGATGATAAACGAGAAGTGATTGTACTTCACGGCGCAAGTTATGTTGATGAATTAAGTTACAAACGTCTCTTAACAGATTTAGAATTAGAAAGTGAAAAAAGAGGAAGAGACAAGTGGAATTTCAGATACAGAGCTGCAATCAGTAGACCGAAAGAATTTTTCAACAGATCTTGGAATGGTCACGTAGGTAGAGTGGAATCATTCTTCAAGCCTGACAAAAAATCAGGATTGTCGCCTGTAGAAGAAATGGTAGGCGAGAAGTTAACTCCAGAGAATACCATCATCTACATTTGCGGATATCAAGGAACAATTGACGGGGTGATTGAATACCTGGGCCCTAAAGAATTCGTCACAGAGCATGAAAAAAAGCCTGATGGAAGTTTTGGCATCAAGTTTGAATCATACGGATAAATAATTTAGAAATAACAATTCCAGGATTCAAAACAGATTTAACTTAAAAATTACATACATGTGACTTTTATATTGATAATTTTTCTATAAAGTATGGCAAAACTCAAGTGCAATGATTATGGGTTTGAATGTGATTTTGTAGCCGAAGGTGAAATGGAGACAGTTATTGATGATTTTAGAAAGCATACTGACGATGAACATGGGATAGATTATTCCAAAGAAGCTGTTATGCAGTTTCTCTTAAGAAAACAAGGAATATAACAAAAATTAAGCATCTAGTCTTTTCATTCTAGCAGCTAGAACTGGAAGTTCTTTGTCTATAATTTTTTCTACTGCAGGAACAATGCCAACTCTAGATTTTACACTTTCATCGTAAATTTCTGCAATCTGATCTCTAAACAACAATTTGATTCCAGGAAGTGCTGTAATTCCCTCATCAACCGTTCTAGGATCAGACAAATCCAAAATGAGTGTTCCTTTTTTCTTTTCTTCCATAACTAATCGTATTCTGTCATATGTGATTAAGAAATAGTCACAGGTAGTTGCAACAAAAACAATATCATATTTATCAAATCCTGCCAAAACATCGTTAAAATTGACAGGGGTTCCACCAAGAATTGTTGTAAAGCCAGTTGCTCGCTCTAAACTTCTACTGGTCACATCAAAATCAATATCTTTTTTCTTCAAAGTTTTTGCAAGCATTGCTGCAGGCTCACCTGTTCCAATCACCAATACTTTTTTCTTAGAATCAAGCCCTGTTTTTTCATCAACTATCTTTACTGCAACATCACCCAATGAAACAACATCTTTTGCTATTCCTGTAGTATCCCTCATTCTGGTAGCCAATCGAATAACACTTTCAAACAATTTATTGAGAATAATGCCAGACGTGCCTGCACTCTTTGCTATCGATAATGAATTTACTACGTCATCAAAAACACTTTGCCATCCAACAACTAAAGAATCTAGGCCAGATGCTAATCTTAATAGATGCAAATAGACATCGTCGCCTTTGTAAACTTCAAGTGTTTGATCAAAATGATCAATATCAATTTGTTCTAATGATGACAAAGTCACCCAAGTATCTTTAACCTGATTTAACACAAGTGCTTTACCTTCTGCTCTTCGGGCATCAGGAGAATCATCGGTTTCGACATTACTTGCAGTAAATATTTCTACTCGAGTGGCAGTTTGAATAATAACACATTCCTCAACACCGGGAATTTTTTTAAATTCTGCACAAGCTGCAGGTATGTCTTTGAAGGAAAATTTTGATATTGTATGTATTGGAACATTTTTGAAAGTTACACGCGCATTCACTACATCAAAAGATACTTGGCCCAAACCATACACCCGTTATGCTTTAATCCTGTCCCGACCACCTTTGGCAGTTCTAAAAACGTTCATTCCGATATAGAAATTTTCATGTAAAGATTCCAAATAAATTATCTCATTCTCCGTAGCCCCAATTTCTTTTGCAGTGGCATCAGGGTTATTTTTTAATTGTTTCAGCTTTTGTTTAGTTTCCTCCAAAAAGGAATCAACTCCACGTTCATAATTTGAAACTCCGCCAAATTCTGGGCTAAGAACATGCTCAGGTACATATGCAGGAGTTTGATCATGTGGAATCTCAGCTAATCTTGTCAGAGATTCTTGTTGTTCAACAGAAAGAATAGGTCTAGGAAATCTATCTTTTTTATCTAAAAAGAATTCTGGTTCGCCCATCTCACGTCTAAAAATTTCTTCTCCTTTTCTCTGAAAGGTGTAAACGGATTTTGCTGCAGCGTCTGCTTTTACTTCAGCTGCAATTGCTTTGTATTCTTCTTCAGCTGCTGCCTCTGCATCTGCTCTTACTGATTCTACTTTTGCAAGTGCTTCTTTAACCGCATTTTCTGCTTCTTCAACTGCTTTAGCTGCGGCTTCTGCTTTAGCTATTGCAGCTTCTGTTATTTTAGATTCGCCTGCTGCTTTAGATTCAGGTTTTGCAGTTTTAGATGTAGTATTTTCAGATAAAGAATCTTCAGTGGATTTTACTTTTACTTCAGATTCTTTTTTCTCTTCAGACAACAAATTTTACTAAAATTGCCTGAATTTTAATATTCTTGTGGCATCAATCATTTGAAAATCCTTTTTCAATAATTGTTCATTCAGATGAAATTCCGATCGGTAAAATTGAATGCAAAATGTTGAAAATAGAAATAATGGCGCCCTCGGCGGGATTTGAACACGCGTCTCAGCCGTGACAGGGCCGAATTCTAGACCGGGCTATACTACAAGGGCACAAGTTGTTGGAGTCAAATTGCCAGATTAAAAGTTTCTGCCACAACAAAATCTTTTGTAAAAGACTAAATTATACAATTGATGCATTTTTTACGAGGGTCTATGGCGCAGCCAGGTAGCGCACCGGACTTTTAATCCGGTTGTCGAGGGTCCGAATCCCTCTAGACCCGCTCTCCATTCATTATTCATGGATTATTTGATTAACTTGCTTTGTCAAATCGTCAATTGCTGAACTGATTTTATTCTCTCTTTGCAATACATCGGATCTATACTGATTGATTTTCTCAGTTCTGTCAGAAATCATTCTTTTTTGTTCATCATACCCTGAAGAACCAAAAGACTTCCTATCTTTCAGCGAGGAAACAACGGTAGTAGAGGATATGATTTTTGAGACGATTTCAGGATCAACTTTAGTGTCAGATACAGATTTTTTAATTTCAGACAATGTCAATTTTGAAATTGGTTTTTTTGAATTATGCGCAAGTTGAACCAAAGTTCCTGAAATTTTATGAGTCACTCTAAACGGAATTCCTTCTTGGACTAATTTTTCAGCAATATCCAATGCAATAAGATTACTTGATTCTGTTACTTTTTTCATTTGTTTTTCATTTACTTTCAAAGTTAGAAGAATTGATTTTAAAATCAATAATGCACTGATAGAAATTTTTGATGTAGACCAGATAGATGATTTGATTTGTTGTAGATCTCTACCATATCCAGATGCCAATCCTTTAACAGTTGTTAAAATTGCGGTTAAATTTCCAATGACTTCTGCCGTTTTACCTCGTGTCAATTCTAAAATATCAGGATTCTTTTTTTGTGGCATCACACTAGAAGGGGACGTAAATTCGTCTGAAAGTTCAATAAATGAAAATTCAGAAGTAGACCAGATAACAAAATCTTCAGAAATTCTACTAAGATTAGTCATCAAAATAGAAATCATTGCAACATATTCTGCCACAAAATCTCGCGTGCTTGTTGCATCAAGTGAATTTTCAACAAGGCCGTCAAAGCCGAGCATCTTTGCAGTGCTATGTCTATCAATAGGAATACTTGTTCCGCCAACAGGTCCTGCACCGAGCGGACTTTGGTTTATCCGCTCAAACGTTCCAAACAATCTTTCAAAATCTCGGGTCAAAGCGTCAGCTTGTGCTAAAAGATAATGAGAAAATAGGCCTGCTTGTGCTTGCTGAAGATGGGTGTACAGCGGCATGATTGTTTTTTGATGGTTTTTAGCCACAGACACGAGTGCTTCAATGGCATCTAAGAGACAATTACAGATGATGTTGATGTCATCCCTAATCTTCATTCGAATATCTAAAACAACCTGATCGTTTCGAGATCTGGCCGTATGCATTTTTCCTCCACTAGCCATTCCAGCTTTTTTTATCACCAACGCTTCAATCAACTCGTGGATGTCTTCTGCGCCTGATGAGACATCAAATTTTTCATTTTTTAAATTCTCTAAAGCAGACAAGATTTTTTTTGCGTCGTTATTTGTTATGATATTATTTTGAAATAACATCAAAGCGTGAGCTTGGCTTCCAAGAATATCATAAAGGGCAATTTCAGAATCGTCATTAATTGATGAAACGTAATCTAAAGTAATATCACTCAAATCAGTACCAAGACGAGAACGATACATTACCTAAGGTTCTAAAATGGTTATATATAGCATCGATGGTTTTCTCGACATGAGCCAAGATATCAAACTGATGCGAGTGAAAATATTTGATGAGCTATCAAAGATTGTAGATCCAGAAATTAACACATCAATTGTAGAACTTGAATTAATTGATGAAGTTGATATCAACGACAGCAATGTCAAAGTTGATTTGCATCTTACCAGTCCATTCTGCCCAGCAGTGTTCGGTTTTAAGATTTGTCAAGATGTTCACGATAATCTTTTGAAAGTAGACGGAGTAAATGACGTTAAAGTAAATGTCTCAAATCACTTCATGGCAGAACAGATCAACAATCAAGTGAATAACAGTCCAAATCCTAAAAAACTAGGTTAACTTCTAAAACCCAGCATATAGCCTCGAAGCAATTGGATTCCCATTGCAGGATCAACTCCTTTAGGACATACCTGACTGCAAGAGCCAGCAAAATGACATCTCCAGATTCCGTGTGAGTCATCAATTATTTTCAATCTAGAATCTTTGCCTTTATCTCTGCTATCAGCAACGTATCGATATGCTTGAGCTAATGCTTGAGGGCCAACAAAAGATGAATCGGTGGCCATTGTAGGACATGCAGAATTGCATAAACCACATTTGATACAGTTTGCAAATTGGATGTATTGTTCTACTTCTTCAGGGGTTTGTAAGAATTCTTTTTCATCAGAGACTAATTCGGTGTCATCTCGAATTAGATACGGTTTGATTTTTTGATGAGAATCAAATAGTTTTTCAAACTTTACAGCTAAATCACGAATTACTGGGAAATTATTCATGGGTTCAACAGTGACAACATCAGAATCCAGTTCACTAATTTTTGTAAAACAGGCCAATCTTGGTTTTCCATTAATTATCATCCCACATGAGCCACATGTAGCTTGTCTGCAAGAATAGCGAACTGCGACAGAATGATCAAAATGTTTTTTGACATCAAGAATTGCCTCTAGAACAGTAGTCCATTTTTCATATTTGACATTAAATTCCATGAATTGACTTGACTCGTCATGTTCTGGATTATATCTTGAAATTTTAAGAGTGAGGGGTTTCGCTGTTGAAGATTGTTCATTTGAGGTGCTAGATACTTGTGCCATTTCTATACCAACCCCATGTTAGTCATAATAATTGTTCTTGAGCCATATGCTATTAATCCAATCATTGCAGCAAGGCAACCATAAGAGACGGCTTTTTCATAAATTCTGCCCTGTTTCAATTCTATCAATATAACTCGAAGCCCATTAAATCCATGAACCGCGAGCAAGATTAGAATTAGCTCCAACATAACAGCATACGGAATGAATTTGTAGTTTGCAAGTACGCTTTCGTATTCTAAAGATTCAGCAAATCCTTGAGTAAGTCGCATCAAAATGTGAACTGCCACTAAAGCCACGGCTGCCAAAGCAGTTCCATAGTGAATTTTCATAATTGTGCTTTCTCTCATATCATTCACCAAACATTACCGCTAAACCATACATCGTTGCAACAGCTGCAAGAACTATTGAAGAATAAATTCCTATTTTATGCCTGTAATTTTGTGATGCTGGATCATATGGATAGTCAGGTCTTGCAGGTTTTCCTACACCAACCCCTCCATGTCCCAACATTACTCGAATTCCATTCACAGTATGAAATACGCACATTGCAATTACAATTGCTAAAAATAGATGTCCTTCTGTAGTTTGAGTTAATTCAAGAAATTCATTCCAACCGACTTGTCCTCTTAAAATATTGCTTGTTTCATAAATATGAGCTACAAAATATGCCAGTAATCCCAATCCGCTTAATCTCATTAGCAAATATGCTACACGTTCAATTCCGTATCTGGTAGGATTTATCATTCCTCCAATACCTTCTTTGTGTTCATCTTGTGGCATCTAGTATTTCCTCTCCACCGGCTGGTACCTGGTAATTGTGACCGGATGTGTTTTCATTATTGGTTCGTTTGGATCATAGTAAGCAAGTGTGTGGTGTAAAAAGTTGACATCGTCACGTTTTGGGTAATCGGTTCGTGAATGGGCCCCACGAGACTCTTTTCTGTTAATTGCACCAAGTAAAACAATCTCTGCCACTCTAAACATAGAGTCAAGTTCCATCACATTTGCAAAATTAGTATTGTACTCTTTTGCTTTATCATCAACATGCTTCCAAGCCTGTTTCTTCAGATCTCGGATTGTTTTAAGACCTTCAATTAGATCGGTTTCATTTTTGTAAACATATGCTTTATCATTCATCGTATCGGTGAGTTGTTGCCTAATTTCATACGGATTAACATCGCCATTGCCTCTAAAGATTCCATCATAGATTCTCTTTTCTTCAGCTGCCACCAGATGATGAGGCCACGGATTTGTAAATGTGTTATTTTGAATATAGTCAATTGCCAGTTCACCCGTAATTTTCCCCCAAACAATACATTCAGAGGTTGAATTTGCGCCTAAACGATTGGAGCCATGAACGCTATTGCATGCAGCCTCGCCGGCAGCCCAAACTCCTTGAATTTCAGTTGCACCATCAATATCAGTATGTAATCCACCCATCATATAGTGGCAAACAGGTCTAATGTCAAGCAAATCCTTCGCAGGATCTTGACCTGAAAACTTGATGGATATTTCTCTAATACCGCCTAATTTCTCTTTAATTTTTTCATCACCAAGATGTCTTAAATCAAGTTTCATGCAATCTACACCGGTTTCATGTTTGAACCCCCTGCCTTCTTCAATTTCTGTCATAATTGATCTTGATACAATATCTCGTGGAGCTAATTCCATCTTGCCGGCGGCATATGTTTTCATAAATCGTTCACCTTTGTTGTTAAGAAGATAACCGCCTTCGCCTCTTGCGCCTTCAGTGATTAGAATTCCAGATGGCAAAATTCCAGTCGGATGGAATTGGACAAATTCCATATCTTTGAGTGCCATACCGGCACGTAATCCCATATCCAAACCATCAGGGGTAGAAGAAAGAGCATAAGTAGAAAAGCTGTACAATCTTCCTGCACCGCCAGTTGCAATGATGAGGGCTTTTCCTTTGATTGTGTAAAATGTGCCAGAACCCAATTCAATCGCAGTAACACCCATGAATCGTTTTCCGTCATGGATAATCGATGTAACAAACCATTCGTTTAGATATTCAATATTTTCAAATTTTTGACATGTGTCATACAAAGTTTGCATTTCAAAGAAGCCAACTTTATCTGATGCATATGTCGCCCTAGGAAAACTGTAACCACCAAAGTTCCGTTGATCAATTCTTCCATCAGGTCGTCTGGACCACGGCATTCCCCAATGATCTAATTGATGGATTTCTTGCGGCATTTCAACACACAGTCTTTCAGCAACATCCTGGTCTGCAAGAAAATCGCTTCCCTTGACTGTATCATAGATGTGCGATTCAATTGTATCACCCTCGTCTTCAAAAAGAACTGCTGCAGTTCCACCTTCTGCAGAAACAGAATGAGAACGCATAACTTGAACTTTGGACACAACCCCAATTTTGAGATGAGGGCCTTTTTTGGCGGCAGCAATTGCAGCACGCAAACCTGCCAAGCCAGAACCACAAATGATCAAGTCAAATTCTATTGAATCTACCATTTTTCAGTCAAACTTGCTTTAGGTGAGATAAATATGTAGTAATTGTAGGCATAATTCAAAATACTAAAATATATCGCTAGCGATATTACTAGTGATGATTTCTGAGTGGTTCCAGAGGGTAGGCAGCTCAGTCCCCAGAGGATTTTCAAGATACTTCATTTTAGAATTATTGAAAAAAACACCACGTACAGGAAAAGAGATCATCAATTATGCAGTTGAGCAAAGTAACGGAATTTGGAAACCTTCACCTGGATTGATTTATCCGTTGTTAGGCAGATTGCTAGACGAAGGGTTGATCGAAGAGACCAAAGATGGAAAATATCAACTAACAAAGAAAGGAAATGACACGGCAGCCGATGTAGACAAAGTGAATGACATCGTCAAAAAGCAATTAGAGGTTTTGTTCAGGTTAGGAAATGTCGGAAGGTTTGTTGTATTAGATCTATTAGAAAAGATTGCTGCAATGGGGTCTATTCTAAGTTCTAATTTTGCCAATATGACAGATGAGGAGACCGACAAATACAAGCAATTCCTAGAATCTGAACTAAAAAAAGTTCAAGAAAAAGAAGTGAAGGAAAAAGGCAAAGAGATTAAGATCGAGTAGCCACAGATCATTTTAATCCAAAATAAATTCAACGTTCATAAATTTTCAGATGGTTAAAATCATAAATAATTCAGAAAACGAATACAATTATGAAAAATTTCAAAGGCATGTTAAAATCAAAAAAACCACTTGTGATTCCAGGTGTTTATGACGCACTAGGTGCAAAAATTGCTCAAAAAGTAGGATTTGATGCAATGTTTCAAACAGGGTATGGCACATCTGCCACATTATTTGGAATGCCGGATTATGGGTTTATCGGAGCTGCAGAAACTGTAGATAACGCTAGAAGGATTTGCAGGGCAGTGACAGTGCCAGTAATTGTCGATTCGGATACAGGGTACGGAAATGCACTAAGTGTTTGGAAATTGGTAAAGGAATTGGAATCGGCAGGGGCATCAGGCATATTCTTAGAAGACCAGAAATGGCCTAAACGATGCGGCCACATGCAAGGAAAAGAAGTAATTTCCCAAGAGGAATACACGGAGAAGTTATCTGCAGCAATCGATGCAAGAGAGAGCAAAGATTTCATCATTGTTGCAAGAACGGATGCAAGGGCAACCGAGGGATTAGACGAGGCAATTGAACGTGGAAAACAAAACAGGAAAACAGGTGCAGATGCAGTTTTTGTCGAGGCACCAAGATCAATTGATGAAATGAAAAAAATAGGAAAAGAGATCAATGCGCCACTGGTTGCAAACATGATTGAAGGCGGAGCAACTCCATTGAGTTCAGCCGAGACATTGAGTAAAATTGGATTTAACATCATCCTGTACCCATTATCCGTATTGTATGCAAACACATTTGCAACAATGAATATCCTAACCGAACTAAAGAAGACAGGTAGCACTGCAAAGTACAAACAAAAAGTCGTGAATTTTGATCAGTTTAACGACTTGGTTGAGCTTCCAAAGTTTAGAAAAATGGAGAAAAAGTACGAAAAATCAAAAAGAAAATAAAAAAATTCAAGTAAAGGGCACTAGTTTGTGCTTCTCTTTATTTCAATTTCTATTGTTGAAACGTTTCTAGATCTACCGTCTTGTGACTCTAATAATTCCGAGTCAATTTTGATTTCTCCGATAGTGTAGCCTGCATTTTCTGTCTTTCTTGCAATGATTTGGGCTACATCGACAGCACGACCTATGCTGAGTCCTCTAGCTTTGATGTTGACGCTTGGTACGTTAGCCAATTGAATTAGCGCTGATGTTACATATGCCATCAATGGTTTTTTACCAATGAATACGGTGTCGTGGGTTTCATTTGACATGTAAAATTTGGTATTTAAGGATAATTTAAAGCTAAAAGGACATTTTCAAATTAAATGAAAAATAATTGAAAATATTGAACCGTTATTAAATAGAAATAAGGAATTTGGTCAGAACTTGGAAAATATTTTAAAAATTTTAGAATTTGGGAGCAATAAAGAAAAAATTAGAATTTTGGAGACTTTGGATAATATAGACGATCCAGAAATTTTAGAAGGAATAATTTCAAAATTAGACGATGATGATGTCGAAGTCAGAGGAGAGGCATTTAGTTCACTTTTATTAAATAAAAATAAGATTTCAAATTTTTTAATTAGCAATTTGAATGCCGCCAGTAAAAACATCAGGGGCTTTGTATCACTAGTATTGGCAAACAGAAATGACACATCAGCCATTCCTGCAATAATCAAACTTGTAAAAGACGAGCATTACATGGTCAGATCATGCGCACTTGGTGCATTAGGACACCTAAAGGCTCAAGAAGCTAAAGGGATTTTTCTCGAAGCGTTGTCAGATCCCAACATAGAAGTAAAAAAAAGCGCATTGCAAGGAATAATTGATTTGAAGATTATCATTTCAGACGAAAAAATCAATGAGATTTTTAAAGAAAATGATTATGAGGTAGAAAAAATGATTTCATCGATTAAAAAAAATAAATGGACCGGAAGGGATTTGAACCCTCGATCCGATGCATGCCATGCACCTATCCTACCGGACTAGACGACCGGCCCAATAATCAGAAATCTGATCGAATTATGTTTTCCAAATTGGTTATTAACGTTTAGCGGTTAATGGGAAATTCGGGTTATGAAATTAACACAATATATTTAACCTTGCAAATGTTGATTGAATCGTTATGGTCGTAGATAACAAAGCAACCGTCACTTTTGTTCAATTATTGAAAGAGGATCTTGTAATTTTAAGAATAGTTCCAAAAGACGGTCCAGTTCCAGAATATCAAGCTGGTCAATTTATCACGTTGGGATTACCAAATCCTGTAGAAAATGGAAAAATTGTTAGACGAGCATATTCAATTGCATCTCATCCAGAAAATAGAGACTATATCGAGTTGGTAATTAGATGGGTTAGAAAGCCACTTCCAGGTAGATTGACTACTCAATTATTTAATGTGAAAGAAGGTGATGAAATTCTTTGGTTAAAACCAACAGGCAGGGCTTTACTAATTAATGAAGAATTACCAAATGGAGCAAAAGATAATCGCCGAATTGTATGTATCGGTGGAGGAACAGGTCTTGCACCATTTGTGAGCTTTGCACAGCATTTTCATGCCACCGGCGATAAACGCGAAATCATTGTATTGCAGGGCGCAAGTTATGTTGACGAGTTAAGCTACAAGGACTTGCTAACTAATCTTGAAAACGAGAGTATTGCCAGAGGTAAAGACGAATGGAATTTTAGATACAGAGGTGCAATCAGTAGACCGCAAGAATGGTTCAACAGATCATGGGCAGGTCAAGTTGGTAGGGTCGAAACATTCCTAAGACCTAGAGATAACGGACTTTCGCCGTTAGAAGAATTAATTGGTGATAAAATTACTAAAGAAAATACAATGTTCTATGTTTGCGGTTGGCAAGGAACTATAGATGGTGTAATGGACTTCTTAAAACCAAAAGGCTTCATCACTGAACACGACAAACGTGAAGATGGAAGTTTTGAAGTTAAATACGAATCATACGGATAGAATTTTTTTAAAATATCAATCATTGAAATATGAGAATTATTTAGTGGATGTAATTGATTACTGCACTTTATCTTGCACATCTAAATCCAGTGACAAACGCCCATGTAGAAATTATTACAGAATTAAAGAAACAAGCAGACATTGTTAAAGTAATGCCAGTA
>JAQBHN010000017.1:0-6987 GCA_032127635.1 Nitrososphaerota archaeon | reverse complement strand
AGACTTCCTGAAGAATTAGGCGGTGGGAAAAAAGATACATCTGCAATTCGGGCTTACAGCATGGTCTGTTTGCATCTTTGGTGTCTGTGGAAATATTGGCCGGATGAAGGCAGAAAGAGAGGTGAATGTCCTTGCCATGGTAGTATGTACAATCCGGTAACCGGAACAGCGTTTGTTGGCCCTGCATCAGTACAAGCAGCACCATCAAATACACTGGCTCAACTAACTTTGGACATTGATTCAGACGGATTCATCTTTATCATGCCGCCAAAGTTTACCGCAAATGAAAATGGAGTAATTGGATATGGCCGTTTCGCTTAAGAGAAGAACAGGGGTCGTAGCGCTCCTTTATTGGTTTTGGGACGGAGTAGATAGAACCATCTTTACTGCAATTAAATTCTCATTCCCTTCAAGATTTGTTAGCCCGTTTGGATTCTTAGGGATGCTCACGTTCATCGTGTTCATTATTCTTGGTGTATCTGGAGCATTGCTGATGTTTTACTACCAGCCAATTCTGGATAGGGCGTGGGACAGTGTTCAATTCATCAATGATGACGTTCCGTTTGGCTTTCACATTAGAAACATCCACTATCATGGTTCCAACGCCATGGTGCTTCTTGCAGTACTTCACATGTACTATCAATACTTTAGTGGAAGATACAAAATCAGAAATGAAGTTTTATGGATGACTGGCGTTATACTTGGCACTGTTACAATTCTTGAGGCGTTTACTGGATATGATGTTATTTTCAGTGAAAGGGCAGAGCTTGCAATCAGTATTGCGGCGTCGCTAACTACCTCTATTCCCGTTGTGGGGCCGACGATCCGCGATGCGGCGCTAGGCAGCGGTTTCTCCGACTTTGTGCTGAGATTCTATGCACAGCACGTGTTCCTGCTTCCTATTGTCATGCTGGGATTGATGGCAGTGCACTTCCCAAGGTTCCTGGTGTTTGACGTACCTATGGTTATGGCAATCAGCGGCGCCATTCTGATCACCGGCGGCGTGTTCCCCATTGACATGGGATTCAAGTTTGAACCCACGGTGCCGCCCGGCGTCACAGTTCCCGAATGGTATCTTACAGGAATCTACGCATTCATGAGGACCCAGTATGACAAATTTGTTACCGGGCTGTTGTGGCCTTTGCTGTTCATTATATCGTTCGTGCTAGTCCCATTCATAGACAGATACAAGAAATTCTCTTGGAGGGACAGGCCAATAATTACTGCGTTTGGCATTACCAGCCTTGCACAAATCATGGTTACAACATACTGGGGCTTCTATATCTCGCCAGACACAAAGCTTCCATTGGTTGAACGTTTGGTAATTGATCCTATATTCTTCTATTCTACAATGATATTGTTGGTACCGCTAGGATTCGGATTTACCTACATGATGATCAAATTGGCAAATGAGGCGGAAAGAAAATCAAAACTTGCAAAAAGCAGCGGCCCTCAAAAAGTGGCTACAATCAATCTGTCTGAAAAATGGATCAATTGGTTGCTTGTTGCACTTTTGGCATTCCAGGTATTCTTAAACATTGCAGCCTACAACGCGGCTTTGACAGGAATGAAGAATGTTTCGCTGTTCTTTGTTGGAATCATCTTGCTGGTGTTTGCTGGATTCTTCCATGTGTACAGGTATGCGATGAGTCAGCAGAAGAATGCCCCTCCGCCAGCACCTGTACCTGTAATGGGTGAAAAACCAAAGCTGGCTGAACCGGAAGTTCCTGTCGAACAAAGTAAACTTTCAGGGGATCAAACAAAATCTGGCGAAACTACAAAAATAAAAGAATTGGTACTTGAAGTTCCAATACCAAAGACTCAGGCGGATTTGGGATCTGGTACCAACAAAAATGTTGGTTCGGGCGATCTTAACAAACCATAGTTTTTCAATATTCTAAACAAACTTTATAAGAACTTGGGCGACTAAAAAAATTATGAGTATGCCTACATCCAGTCATGCATATGGTATTGGAATGATTGCGTTGATTATTGGGATGTCAGCATCCGTCGTATTTTACACGTCATTCTATCTTCCTGAATCTTTGGCAAAACCCTCAGTATCTGAGCACATTCTAAATCCTGAAGAAAATTTCCTCATTGAAATTGTTCCGGGAGCTGTAGTTGAAGGAAACCCAAACTATGTTCCAAACAAAGCTACGGTGGCATTGGAGATTAATAATAAAGTAATTTGGCAAAATAATGACGACACTGCCCATACTGTAACCCCTGATCACAGAAGTGATGATAGTTACAGTGGGGAATTTGGTTCATCTGGCGTAATAAAACCTGGTGAGACTTATGAATTTCTATTTACTGAACCGCAAGATGTTCCTTACCACTGCACACCTCATCCGTGGATGGAAGGAACCATCAGCGTAGAATTGAACAAATTCTAGTTAGAATATTTTGCAAAGATTATCTGGCTTTCAATCTCTTTGTGTTGTTCAATAACTGACACTCTGAATTTTACTTCGTGCTCCTGATTTGGCTGAAAGTTGATCACTGCAGTAAATTCTGCCTTATCTTCAGGCATTACGTCTTTGTTGATAAATAACCTTGAAACGTTCTGTGATATTTTTTTCCCGTTGTATGATTTGTAAATTATGTGCTCGTTTGAATCCAAAATTGTTGCATTGATGACCACGCCGTCATATCTTCCTGGATAGGAGACTGTGACAGTTCCTTTGATTTCGGAATCTGGGTGAATTTCAACTGAGTTTAGCTTGAATTCTAAATCTTTCACAAAATTTTGTTCCAAAGTTGGAATAATAATTTTGTTAAGTGGGCCCAAAGGGCTTCGATCCCTTGACTTTTGGATTAGAAGTCCAACACGCTATCCATGCTGCGCCATAGGCCCAGAAACCTGAAAATTAATTGCCATTTTAAGGGTTTACAGCCACTTTTTTTGGTAATTTTCTCTCTCCATTTTGAAAAGAAACTGTTGTGCATATCCTGCATACGGGCCAAAGTGGGCTACAATTTTTTCGTGAAGAATTCCATACTGCTTTTCTGTTATGGTTTTAGTTTCTAGCTGAAATTTATCTGAATAGTATTTTTCCAATATCCTGATCATCCATCTGTCTAGAGGGAATGATTCCAGCTTGTCTAGTGAAAATAACAAGACACAGTCTGCAACTTTGTTTCCCACTCCTGGAATCCGACAAATTTCATCTTTAGCGTCTTGATAACTGGATTTTTTAAGGTATTCAAAATTGATTTTTTCCAAGGCTGTTCTGCTTGCTGCTTCTTTGATAAATCTGGCACGATATCCGACCCCGCAGCTTTTAATTTCATTAATGGATGCGTTTGCAAGTCTCTCTGGTTTGGGGAACAAAAAAAATTCCTGATTGTCAAATTTTGCTTTAACTCCGAACTTTTTTGACATTTTTTCCAAACTGCTTTTTATTTTCTGAATGTTGGAGTTTGATGACACGATAAATGAAATTAAGCATTGAAACGGATCCTGCTCTAATATTCTTAGTCCTGCATACTGTTTTACGGCCTTTTTTGTTATGCTGTCTTCTGAAATTGATTTTATGATTTTATCAATGCTGTCTCTTTTTCTGAAAAAATCTGTTCTGATGTTCTGATACGATCCTATGTTTCCGGAACCATCTATCTTTAGAATGTCTTGCCCGTCGACGCCGTACCAGTAATTGCCGTTTTTTCTCCAAAGAAATACCTGGCCGCTGTTAATTGAGTTTTCAACGTTTATCGTACTGCTATTTTGCATCTCAGACGGTTATTTCATCGTTAACTGCCGGTGCGTGTGTTTCAAAACCGAACTTTTCGTGAATTTCTTGTGCAAACAGCTTGCATGATTCAGAATCCCCGTGCACCGTCCACACCTTTGGGTTTCCTTTTATTTTTTTAATCATGTCAAACAATTCTTTTTTGTCTGCATGTCCTGAAAACTGAAACTGTTTGACTTCTGCTTGAACCTTGAGATCTTTGCCTCGGGTTGACACCATTCCTGTATCCAGCAGTTTTTTACCTGGCGTGCCTTCCCCCTGATACGATACTAGGGCTATTCCGTTTTTACTGTTAAAAGACAATTCCTGCAAATAGTATACCGCGTTTCCTCCAACCAGCATGCCGGCCGGGGATATTACAACGCAGGGTTCGCCCATTGCACGTTTTCTTTCCGCATGTTCCCTTATCGCGGTTGCACTCTTGATTGCTTCGGAAAATACTTTCGGATCTCTCAGGTATTCTGGATGTTTGAACATTATTTCGTTTACTTTTAGTGCCATTCCGTCCATTATGATTTTGTGTTTGAAATTTGCACTTCGTAAAATACAAGCAATCTCTTGGGAGCGTTCAACCGAAAATGACGGAATGAATAATATTCCTTTTCTGTCCATTACCTCGTTTGCAAATTCTATCAACTCAGCTTCTGACTCTATTCTTGGCTTTTGCTCTGTTTTTGCATAAGTGCTCTCGGTAATCAGCATGTCAATTTCACCTATGTCCATATCCATCTCTCTAAGCATCCTTGAGCCGTTTGTCTTAATGTCGCCTGTGTAGAACAATCGCTTCCCCTCTGATTCTACCAATACGGTGCTTCCGCCAATCACGTGCCCTGACTCTCTGAATTCAAAAGTTGCATTTCCCTTGGTTACTTTTTGTTTGTATCCTATCTCTTTGGCGTTTTTCATCATGTTGTTTAATTCAGGTAAATCAAACGGGTGCGCATTTTTTTCAATTTTTAACATGTCATTGATTAATAATTTTGAAAGATCAAATGTTGGGGGTGTGGCATAAACTTCTTTATTCCCACTTACGAAAAGTGATGGGACATTGCCTGAGTGATCTAAATGGGCATGGGTGATGATAATTGCATCCAGATCTTTAGGCTTTACATGTAGGGGGTATTGCGGAGGTGAGCCTCTTCTTCCAAACATTACCCCGTAATCAAGCAATAATTTTGTCCCGTTGCAATTGACCAAAAAACCAGATCTGCCGACTTCATTTGCGGCTCCTAAAATTTTAACATCCAAGAATTAAAATGAATTTTTTTCCACGTTAAAACCTTCTCAGGGCCGATCCGATCATTATGGCTATCATGGAATCTACAAAAGCTTTAATTAGTGTAAGCTAAGATTCGATTCTCATGGGACGAACCTATGCCGAATGGATAGCTCAACAAGATCAAGCTGTCGTAAAAAAAACTCGTGCAGGCGATGAAGGAAACAAAGTACTTCTAAACCAAATTAACTGGATCTGGGTTAACAATCTGATGAATAAAAAAGCAGACCTTAATCCATCTTCAGCAGAACTACTTGACTGGGTAACTTCTGGTCAAATAGATGCAATGAGAAAATAAACGTGCACATCACGTTATCTTTTTGTTTTTTAAATTTCCTAGTCTGAGTTCTGCGCATGAGTTTTTACTCGATCATTTTCATAACAGGGTTATGAATTTCAATCATGGTTTAAATAGTCACCAATCAATCTTAACATTGTAATGCCAATAGCAATACTTCCAGACATTGATGAACAAAGATGTATCGGATGTGCACTATGTGTAGAAATCTGTACAACTCTTGGTCCTGATGTCCTTAGAGTCAAACCTGTTGAAGGCTGGAAGAGAGGTAAAGCATTCGTTTTCTACCCAGAAAGATGTATTTCTGATGGTGCATGCATAGGTGTATGTCCAACAAAATCAATCTTTTGGATGAGACCAATGAATTACACAGCTGGACAACCAGTACCTCTTCACAAAAACGGTATCTTCATTAAAGGTTGGGCAGAAGACGCCGCTCTATAAGCAGCATCTTTTAGCACATTCTTTTTTCTTATTTTTAACTACGCGAAAGATTTTACCTTGATGTTTTTTGGCAAGTTTTTCACAAAATGTTTTAGGAATTTGTCTTCTTTATCGTAATGTATCTCTGAAAATTTATTGTTTGAAAAGAAGTCATCCCATGTCTTTTTAAATGTGGGAAACTCACTTGGTTCAAAATCTATTCTAGAAGTTTCATGATGTGCTGCTGGAAATATGTCTGAAATTTCAATTGGGATTAATCCTAACTGTGGATTGTATTGGCAAACTTGGAACGCTTCAAAATCTTTGAGTTTCTTTTTCAGTCCGACGTATTCGTGAGAAAGATATCCTGGCTTTGTGCTGGATTCTTTGGTGATGATTAATTTCTTTTTGTTTGATTTGAACTTTCTGACAATTTTATGGAATGATACGACTTCTGGTCTGTACTGATCCTCTTTACTGAACAGAAAAATGGCCCGCTCTTTGAATTTTGGAGTGCTCAAACCGAGAAATTCATAATTTTCAGTCATTACTTCAATCATTTCAAACAGTTTGGGATGGGCCCTTGCCTTTTTAATCACGTATTCCCATAGCCTTCCTTCGTGAATTGCTTGTTTGACTTTGTCGACTTCTAGTTTGATTGCATACAAATTATGAATTGCCAGTTGATTGATTTTCTCAGTTGCTTCTAACAGACGAAATTCATCCGGAGTGTATTTTGAACATATTTCACAATTGCATGGAAATATGGATATATCTGATAAATATCGCGTGCCATCATCGGTGATGTATCTTAGCTGTTTTGCATAAAGCATGTATGATGCTGAATCAAACGTGTCACAGCCTAATGCTATCGCAAATGGTATTGTGAGAGGGTGTCCTGCACCAAAAAGATGAAGTGGAATTGAGTGCGGCATCTGTTTTTTTGCGGCCACTATCATTTGTGCTAATAATCTGTATTCATATGACTCCATAAATTCAACTGGGCTTCCTAGTGCAAGCATTTGAAATCCCATGTATACTAAACTCTTGGTAGATTTTGCAACCAGATCAAAATGCTCTCCTCCTTGAATAGGCCCGATCCAAATTTGACCATTATCTGCCCTTCCGTCAAGAGTTTCTTTTGAAATTTTTAGAGTGTGTTTTACATATGCCTCTACCTTTTTAATTGGCATTCCATATCCTGTTGGTTTATCCAGCGGAATGGCAAAATCAGT
>JAQBHN010000016.1:0-3229 GCA_032127635.1 Nitrososphaerota archaeon | reverse complement strand
ATGTTTCAGACGCTATGACTGATCTTTATCGTGGAATTGGCGTAACTAAAATTCATGTTAAAGAAACATTTCGCGCAACCGATCTAGATGAAAAAGATTTTGATGATTTTGACATGATTGACACCAAAAAGTTTGCGTCTTACCTTAGGAAAATTTCAAAACCCACTCTGATCGTTGCTAACAAAGTCGATGTTGAAGGTGCCGACAAAAACTTTGCCCGACTAAGAGAACGATATAATGACTTAATCGTAATTCCAGTCAGCGGTGATAGTGAATTCGTTCTTAGACGTGCTGAACAGAAAGGACTCATAAAATATTCCCCTGGGTCTGAAACGTTTGAAATTATAAAATCCGACGAACTCAATGAAAAACAAAACAACGCGTTAGATTTTATCAAGCAAGGAATAATGGGAGAATACATGAGAACTGGCGTTCAGTTTGCAATCAACGTTGCAGTTTTCAAACTACTCAAAATGAATTCAATTTACCCTGTAGCTGACGAAAAGAACCTTTCAGACAAAAAGGGCAGGGTCCTACCTGATTTGATCCTGCTAAAGGACGGTGCCACAATAAGTGATCTTGCAAAAGAGATTCATTCCGATTTGACAAAAGGATTGCTTTATGGCAAAGATTTGAGATATAATTTGAGACTGCCCACCGATTACCAGCTAAGGGATAGAGACGTTGTATCTCTAGTCAGCGCCATCCAAAAATGACACTGTTATTGAATTTCTTTCTTTAATTTAGATAGAACATCATTTGTCATTTTTAACAAACATTCCATGCTTGGATCTACTTCAAAATTTATCATCATATGATGTAATTCCCAAAAATGGACATAACAACTCGTGTGTTATGTTGTATGACAGTCAATAATTTGAGCCTAGGTAATCTTGTTTCCAATTTGCTCAAATGACGCGTCTGAAACTCTCAAATCCTTGAATTTCTCAGGCTGAATGATTTTTGCTAAAATCTCAATTCCTTCCACTGTTCGTATGCTTGGTTTGCTAAAAAATGAATTTGCGTCTACTGCAAAAACTTGGTTGTTTTTTACAGCTTCTAGTTCTTTCCACCCCTCTTTATTTTTTAGAAATTTTCCATATTCTGCAACTGTTCGCTGAGTGTCAAAACCACACGGCATCAGGATAATTATTTCCGGATTTGATTTTACTATTTCATTCATGTCCAATCTTCTTGAATGCTCTCCAGTTCTGCTTATCATGCTTATTCCGCCTGCGATTTCTATCATTTCTGGAACCCAGTGTCCGGCAGTAAAAAACGGCTCAATCCATTCAATTGCAAGAACTTTTGGAATTTTGTCTGATTTTGTCTTTCTAATATTTTCAATTCTTTTCTCTAGGGAATTCGCAATTTCTTTTGCTTTTTCTTTACGTTCTAATATCTCTCCTAGTTTTATGACTGATGCAATTATCTCTTTCATGTTGTGAGGATCCACTGAATGAAGAATTGGTTTTTTTCCAAGTATTTTTACAGCCTTACTGACTTGATCAGTATAAGCTGCACATACTTCACAAGTTTCTTGGGAAATAATTAAATCTGGATTTGCTTTTTTTAAATTGTTTTCGTGTAGGACAAAAATGTCTTTTCCATCCTTGAGCATCTGGCAAGTCATCGCATCAATTTCTTTACTGGTCAGTTCGTCTGACTTTATCACTGAGCTGATCACACGTGGCTTTAGTGTCGCATCTGCTGGATATTTGCATTCGTGAGTGACTCCGTACAGGCTATCCTGTACTCCAAATTCGTACAGTAATTCTGTCGCACTAGGCAAAAATGAAACAATTCTGTCTATCGCCATGGTTTAGTTTGCAAATAATCCCTTAAACACTATCCGTTAACACGCTCTCAATTTTTGTAACTGGGCAAGTTGCTCAAGAAACATGACTAATACAGCTAAATTAGGCACAGAATGAGCTTTAATCTAGCCATTCAAATCCGCTTTCATCTTGTAGAATTCCTTCTTGCCAATTTCACCTTTGCCGTATCTTTCTTGCAGGATTGCCAATTTCTTATTTGGTGATTTTTCAAAGTCGGTCTTTTTTATTTTTCTATTGCTGCCTACTGACTCTTGTATTTTTTTGAAACCGCATTTTGGACATTGATAGATTCTGCTACCCACACTGTATTTGCCATTATACGGCACTTCTAATTCAAACACTTCTTGACAATTTTTACATGTATTGCTGACAATTCTTACCATTTACGAATTACCTACAATGATTTTGAACTTAAGCGTTATTGAAAAATTATCGTCGGTTGCATTGAACAGAACCAAGTCCATACAAAATCCCGTTTGGTTTCCTTTAGAGTGTTATACTCAGGGGGTAGAGGTGAACTTTGTTCTTGTATCTGTCACGCTCTTTTGAAACTTAAGTATTTCTGTAAAATCATTCTTCGATCTTGTGGGTGATTGGGGACATCCCCTCCCTTTTTCTAATTTTTAGAGTGCTTTTTTTTGAATTTTTTCTTTTTTTGCTGCTCACTCTTGTATTTTTTAACTCGTTGATTGGATTCGGATAGTTTCTCACCTTTCTGCTTCCTTCCGTCTTTTTTCTTTGATTTTTTCTCTACCATCTTTTGAAATCAATGTTGGATACATGGCTCGTGTTAATTAGATTTTGTGCCTAGGAGGGGTGCAATTGGCAATGACGCTGATTATTCCTATCTGAAGATTATGCCGTGTTTCATGATTCTTCTGGCATGTCTCCAGTCTTTGATGATGCAAATTCTGAATCTTTTCTTTCGTTATCTTTTTTATTGAAGATGATGTCTGAATCGCCCTCTCTCTTCTCAAACTCGTCAAATTCTTCTTTTTGCTTGATCATTATTTTGCGATATTCCTCCTCAATATTCATGGATTATCTACGCCAATTTTGAACTTAAGCATGTTGAAATGAAAATAATGTGAACCATAGGCAGGTTAATAGTCTAATTTTAGGCACAAATTGCATGTTTTCAGACTCTCAAAATATTCGCCGAGCAATTTTATCTAAATGGCACGAGTCTCTTTCAAAGCAAGGAAATCTATTTTCATCTGATTCTGTGAGTGGGTCCAGCCCCCCCTCAGTATTTGTTGGATCTTACGATTATCCTAAGGTATTTGTCGGCCCTATGGTCCCGCCAATTCACGGTGATACCAGTTTACTTGACAGTCCGGAAAGGTGGACGGGAAAATCCTTGGAAGACATCGTCAATTTCAGTTTGAACC
>JAQBHN010000015.1:0-26710 GCA_032127635.1 Nitrososphaerota archaeon | reverse complement strand
ACAAACCATTCCTGGAGTCATTGTAGGGTTTTTCAAAATTGCCGGGGAATATGTGATTTTAGGAACAGTCTTCATTTTTGCACTCGCATGGTTTCTTAAAGCAAGGCCTCACAATCGCCCCAAAGAATACGTCGTTGTGCCATTTGACGTGTATGGCAAAAAAAGTATGATTGACGGAATCAGAACAAATTTCAAAACACACGACGTTGCATGGAGTTTTATGAAACAATACAAAGAATCGTACCCATTTTACAACTTTGCACTGGTTTCAGATCTTCAAAATTCCGACAGACCAACAATCTTCAGATACATCTAATTCAGACTTTTATTCAAGATTACACAGAGAAGTGAAATGGAGTTTTCAATTTTATCTGAGTCATTTAACAAGATGGAGTCCACCAGAAAAAGATTAGAGCTCACACAGTTTCTGGTGGAATTGTTTGAAAAAACCCCTCACGATGTAATTTCAAAAATTGTGTATCTCATCCAGGGGAAGTTAAGGCCAGACTTTGAGGGAATTGAGTTGGGAGTTTCTGAAAAATTAGTGTTAAGAGCTGCAAAGAAGTCGCTTGGAACAAATGAAAAAGACATAATTGAAATCCTAAACAAGGTTGGGGACCTTGGAACCACAATTTCAAAAGTGCTGGAAAGAAAGACGCAGACAGGGTTGTTTGATTTTGCGTTTGATTCGGAGGCACATGACGAAACAGTTTTTGACGCCAAATCCAACACGGTTGAAAGAATTTACGAGATATTATGGGACATCTCCCAACTAGAAGGGGCAGGAAAAAATGTCCAGGATAAGAAAATCAATTTCATCTCAAGCTTGTGGAACAAATGCAAGCCGACAGAAGTGAAATTTGTCACAAAATTATTACTCGGCACGCTGCGGTTAGGAGTTGCCGAAAATACGGTCATGGACGCTTTGGCAATAGCGTTCACAGGAGACAAGGAGAACAGGAAAAAATTACAATACGCGTACAACGTATCCAGTGATCTAGGAAAAGTTGCAGAGACAGTCGCAACAAAGGGCATAGAGGGGATTGAAAAATTTGAAATCACGCTGTTCAATCCCATCAGGCCGATGTTAGCTGACAGAGTAAAAAGCGAAGCTGAGGCAATTGAGAAAATGGGGAACGAGTTTGCGGCGGAATACAAACTTGACGGGGAGAGAGTCCAACTCCACATAGAAGGGGACAAGGTGGTATTGTTTTCCAGAAGTCTGGAAAACATTGAAAGCTATTATCCAGACATCATAGAAAAAATTCCTAAAAACATTCAAGCCGACAACATCATTTTGGAAGCTGAGGCGGTGGCAATAAATGAAAACACTGGTGATTTTTTACCATTTCAGGAACTAATGCACAGGCGAAGAAAATACAAAATAGAGAAGGCAATTACAAAATACCCAATCACGGTGAATTTTTTTGACGTGCTGTATTGCAACGGAAGAAACTGCATGGAACTGAGCTACAAAGAGAGGAGAGAGAAACTGGAAAAGCACGTAAAAGAAGATGAATTTGCAAAATACATCCCCATGAAGATAGTAAAAAACGAATGTGAGATTGAAGACTTTATGGAAAACAGCATCAACGCAGGTAGCGAAGGACTGATGCTAAAAATGCTAGACAAACCATACCAAGCTGGTTCCAGAGGGAGCCACTGGCTGAAACTAAAACGAGAGTACAGAAACGAATTGGGCGACAGTCTAGATCTCGTAGTGATAGGAGGATACTTTGGAAAAGGCAGAAGGACTGGAAATTACGGAACACTGCTACTGGCAACTTATGATGAAGACGAGGATAATTTTCCAAGCATTTGCAAAGTGGGGACAGGTTTTACAGACGAGTCGCTAGATCAGCTGTACCAAATTCTAAATCCCAAAGTTTCGATTAAAAAAAATCCGCGCATCATAAGCGAGATGGAAGCGGACGTATGGTTTGAGCCCGAACTGGTCATCGAAGTCGTAGCGTCGGAAATAACCCTCAGCCCGATTCACAAAGCAGCTTTGAACATGGTACGAAAAAACACAGGGTTAGCTTTGAGATTCCCCAAATTCACTGGAAAGATCAGAGTCGATAAAGCAGTTGAGGATGCGTCTACAAACGAAGAAGTCATCACATTGTACAAAGGGCAGAAAAAAATAGCCCACGACAAAAATCTAATGTAATTTGTGCTCAAAAAAATTGTAAAACCGTAGAGGATTTAAATTACCTCGAGGTGTTTTCATTTTTGTTATGTATAGTGGAGAGCTTGAAGTTCAAGCAAAAAGAAAGGCCATAGCAGTTTTACAAGACGAAATCAACAGAATTCTAAATGCGTCCAGAGAACTTGCAACACTTCCTGAACTAATGATGAAAAAAGACAAAGCAGGAATAAAAAACACACTAGAACAAATTTCAACAATCGAAGAAGAAGTAGAAAACTTGAGAAGAAAAATTACACGCGAAGTTGCAGATGTCGGAGGATTGATCATGAACAGAGAAAATCTTTTGAACACAGCATATACAATGGATGAGATTGCAGGTTACATCACAGGCATTTCATTCAAACTATCAAATGTAAAAATTACAACGTTGAAAAGTGCAAAACTGGATGTCGACATCACAAAACTGATTGAATTGGTAGTAGACGAAGTTTACAAACTGAACGAAATCATTCGTAGTCTTAATACAAACACAGCTAACGCCATTGAATTGGCACAGGAAACACAAACAATTGAAAGAGAAATCGACATAAAATACAGACAGGCAACAATGAAGCTCCTGGCATCATCAATCACAGACACAAAAGAATTGCTGTTGATCAAAGATGTCATCGAGGGAATTGAAGAGATGTCAGACAAATGCCAAAGGGTTTCGGATTCTTTCATATTGCTAGCATTGAGCCTGTAACCAATTAAAATTCCCACACTTTTACTTTATTTTTAATTCAGAACAACCTCATATTTTACTAGAGAATTCATATACAGACTGGAGTCCAAAAATTTATGAAAAGCGAATTGATTGAAAACAGAATCATAGTCTGGGACATCGAAGATTCAAAGAAGCTTTTCAGCCAGGGATACTATGGAAAGCCGATTGGGATTCCAAAACCAAAGATTGAGGAAATAGACGCGCCCCTAATTCTGGATTTGATTGAAGGTCTATACCTGTTAGAAAATAAAAGAATTACAATTACAAAATCCAAACAAAAAATTACGGCGGAGCAGTTGGTTGAAATTTGTAAGAAAGAAGTTCTTGAATTCGACAAAAAATACGTAGTATACAAAAACTTTAGAGATAACGGATACATCGTCAACCCCGGAATTAAGTTTGGGTGCGACTTTGCAGTTTATGAAAAAGGTCCAGGCATTGATCACGCGCCATTTTTAATTCAGGTGTACACCAGAAGCGAATCAATAACATCAACAGGCATTGTCCTCGCAGGAAGGCTGGCAACTTCGGTCAGAAAACAATTCATCCTAGCAATTCCAAGAGGCAAAGATAAGGTTGACTTTTTGGCGCTAGACTGGTGGAAAGCCTAGACAGATTTTATGTGACCGGCAATCCGGTCATAGATTTCAAAAAGTTCTTTGGTAATTCCAAAAGCAATGTGATTGTCCCATTTGCCCCTGATTCTTACTGCCACTTCGGTGGGTTCAACGTAGATTGTAGCGTCTTTAACAGATTGTTTTGCTATCATCTCGTTAAGATCAGCATCGGCATTTAATCTGGATGCCAAACTGCCCGAACCAATCCATTCTACTTTGGTTACCTTTTTTGATGCAAAGTGGCCAGTCGTAGTCAGTTTAGTTTTTGCAAGATAGTTGGCATAACTGGAACCGGCGCTTTTTCTAACTATGAACTGGGCTTGGAATCGGTCTAATGCGCCCCATGGGAGTGGATTTGGGTCCTGCATGATTATCCCTTTTGAATTATTTGTATTGCGTCAATGTTTGAATTCTTAACATCAATACATCCCTTGTTAGTCACCATTCTAGGTGTTTGAGCAAAATATCTGCTATAGTAATCATCTTTTTCTATTTCGTCAGTTCCAATTTCTTTAGCTTTGGAATCTATGCCGATCTCTTTCAACATGTCAGAAAATTTTTCAGGCCATGATTGGTAGACAAATGTGTCTGACTCCGTATCATGCATTGAAAATCATGAATCATACCCACAAATAAAGATATCAAGAATTAATTGAGTTTGGGATCAATCAAAATAAATATCACAAAAGTTTTGACAGATTATCTATGCTGAAATTTCAAGGCAAACTTGCACTAATTACTGGCAGTGGCACAGGCATAGGTCAAGCAATCGCCAAAAGGTTTGTAGAGAATGGCGCCAGCGTAATCATTCTCGGTAGAAGGAGAGAGCCGTTAGATGAAACATCAAAAATGTTGGAGCAGATTATTTCTGAAAAAAACACAGGTGCGTCGGTTAGAATTTTTGCAGGTGTTGATGTTGCAGATGAAATGCCAATGAACAACATGTTTGAGTCACTGAGCAAAGACAACGTTACAGTGGACTACATAATCAACAACGCAGGGGTTTCAGGCCCCGTAACATGTTTTGCAAACGCATCAATGGACGAATTCAAAAGCACCGTTGCAATTCATTTGACAGGAACATTCTGGGGTTCCGTTCAAGCACTGAAAGTAATGAAGTCAGGCGGAAAGATAATTACAATTTCAACATTCTTTACAGAAGAAAGGCCGTTAGAGCAGAGACCGTACAGATTTAGAAGCCCATACACTGCAGCTCAAGGAGCTAAAAACAGGCTGGCAGAACTAATGTCATGGGAATTAACAGATAAAGGAATTATTTCAATAGCAACAAACCCAGGTCCAGTGCATTCGGATAGAATTTACAAGACAGTGTATCCCAAAGCCGCGGCAGAATTTATGAGAGTTAGTGGCTTTGAAGATTTAGTTCCAATAGAAGTAGATGCTGCCAACAAAGAACTATTACCGCTATTAGGAGAAGACGAGTCAGTCATCAAAGAAGGAATTGCAAAAGCAGCAGAAAAACTAGCCAACGGAAAGGACGTCTCCAAGCTTACAGTGACATTAACAAATCTATTAAACAAAATTCAAACTATTGCAGAAAAAGTTCAAAACAACACATCACATATGATTGCAAATCAAGAATTTCTATCTCAAGGACAAGTTTCAGAATCAGTTCTTAATTTATGTGATGATGAAATAGCAAAAATACTAAACGGCAAAGTCATTCCAGGAGACAGGGTATTCTATCCTGTAAAACCACACATTGGAACTACAACACCAGGAGTTCACCAGCCAAACTTTGCTGGAAAAGCTGTCGTGTTTACAATCGATGCAACTGACAAAACAGATGCCGAAAGAGTTGAATTTTTGGCACAGCATGTAGAAAAGAACGGAGGTAAAGTAGCATGTTTCATTTCACAATCAACCCCGACAGACCTTCAGGAATACATTAGCAGTAAATTCCACGCCCATATTGTAGATATTAAAAATCCCGAAGAAGTTGGAAAGTGGTTAAACACTGCCAAAACAAACATCGGGGAAATTCTAGGAGTTATTCACGTTACAGGAAAATTGGCAGACGGTATGAAATTGACAGAACTGTCACGCATCCAATGGGAAGCATTGACTGAGAAATTCATAACAACTCCTGCAAACGTAGCACAAAGAGCACTAGAGCAATTTGTTCCAGGCGGAAGCAAAGATCCTCGCCTATACAAAGATGCCAAGGGTGCAATTATGATTGTTGGACCAGACTTACCCATAGGTAGGAAAGTAACTGGGACCCAAAGAGCACAAGTAGAAGTGTTCAGAGGTGCACTAAGACCATTTACAACTACAGTTAATCAAGAACTAAGTGATGTGCTGAATTCAAAAATCAGAATGTTTACAATTTTCCCAGGTTCTGTAACAGGTTCAGAACCAAACAATCAAAAAATTGCAGAGGCATTTAATTTCCTTGTTTCAGATAGCTCTGCTTCATCATCAGAAGTAATTTTCTGTGTAGATGAATCAAGATAAGAATGAAAATATTTTCAGAGTTTAGAGTAGGAGACACATTTCATTCCACATGCAGTATTTCAGATAAAGAATTAGAAGAATATCTAAAATTTTCAAGAGTTAGAAACGCATTCTTAGAAGACAAAAAGAAAGGAGGGCAACAACTAGTTTCAGGAAGAGCAATTTTATCAAGAATGGAGGGAGAATTTACCAGATTGAGTCAGATTTACGGAAATGATATTATTTTTCTAGGAACAGATGGAGATTCTGAATGGGGAAATAGAAACACCAGATTTCTCAAACCTCTCTATACAGATCAAGTGTTAAAATTAAAATTCACAGTTTCACAAAAAGATGACATTGATGATGAATTTGGAAAAATTTTTGTTGATTACGAAGGATCCTCACAAGACAATGAAACCATTGTGCTATCAAAGAAGAATATCTACAGAATTAAAAAAGAACCGCCTAGATAAAATTTTAAAATAATATACAGGAGAGCCGACTCGTCTCTCCCGCCCTTAGGCCATAAGACCTAATGAACAACATACATTACAAAATTAGTATTAAACCACAATACAAAATATCGAGGCTAAAATCCTAAATTAATATTTCCAGATAAAGAATCAAAGAATAATTTAGCAGATGCAATTAGAATTACTAGAGTAACCAAGATTTGCAGATACCGTTCTTTGATATCTATAGATAATCGTGCGCCAACTAATCCACCAATAAAAGAACCAATAGACAGCATACCAGCTTGAAGAAAATCTGGATGTCCCAACAGACTATGTACGATAACACCAGATAAAGAAGCAAACAAGAGTATCATTTGGGATGTTGGTGCTGCCTTTTTCATCGCCATGCCCATTCCCACAACCATCAGCGGTACAAAGATAATTCCGCCGCCGATACCAAAGAAGGAGGAAATTATTCCTGCAAAAAAGCTTGCGCCAATTGCAAAAACCATCATTTGTTTCGAGATTGTTTTTTCCCTGGTCTCAATTTTTTTTCTTAAAAATATGTACGCAGCTGATGCAATCAGCACAAACCCAAACAAGATTTTAAAAATATCAGGTGCGACGTCAGTGGATATTATTGCGCCCAAGACAGTTCCAGGAATTGAGAGCAGCCCAAGTTTGAGTCCCAAGGCGTACTCTATTCGTTTTTGTTTAGAGTATGAGATTGTGGAGGCAGTGGCGTTGCTTAACGCAGCAAACAGACTGTTGCTTGCTGCAGCGGTGGGGGGGAATCCCAAAAAGGTCAGTATTGGAACCACGATAATCCCGCCACCCAATCCAATCATTGAACCCAATAGTCCCGCCGCAAACCCCAAAGGAATCAGCCATAGTTGTTCAATCATGGTAATGCCAATCAGAGAATTTTCTGTTATATAATTAAACTATTTTAGAATAATCAGCGTCTGTAAAACGGAATTATCCTTTGACGTAATTTCTAAAAATATTTTAGAATTGCCCAAATTGTCAATTTTTGATTTGATGTTTCGCTCACCTGAGTCAGAGTAAAATGCATGAGCAGCCTCAAGCCACGAAGAAATAGATTCATAGTCTTCAGACTGTTTTGCCTCCCAGCAGTCACAAACAAGCGTCTCAATCATCGTTTCAAACACTGCAAAAACATCGCTTCGGTTGGATTCCAAAGTAGAAGTTTCAAGATTGGCCACCGCCATAACAGGTGATTGAATGCCGCCGCCGATGTTGATGTTCCCCAGTGCGTTTCCTTGAGAATCCAGCACTGCAGTGGTAGTGCAGTATTCCACGGTTTGCGGAAGTCCGTTCTCAAAGAACGTGCAGTATTCGCCAATGGTATGATCAGTGATTGCAGTGGGCGCAGAAACGATGATGTTTTGTTCTGCCAAAACATTTTGAATTGTCTTGATGTCATAATAGGTAAAACCTGTTTCTTGAATTGGTGCGGATTTGGAATAGGCGTCATCCGCCAGCAGAAAGGATGCGGAAATAATTATGGCTGCACCGGCTATGGCTGCAATCACAGTCAATCTGTTCATGGCATGTAAAATTTCAATTCAAAGATAAGGCTTTGCAATGTCAAATTGAGATTATTGTTAATTTTGAATCCCTAGTTACATTATTCTGATCAACGAATCCAGCAGTCACCTCAAGAACATATGATGCCTCATTGTCAGGAACTATGCTTTGGCAGGTTGTTATTTCCACCACAGTTTTGCATGGAGGGATATTTTTTTCAATGTGTACAACGTTTCCGTCATGGTCAAACCAAATCATGTCCAATGGGAATTGCATGTTGAGCATCCATAAAGAATACAGGCCGGGTTCAGCAAATACAAAGATCATCCCCTCGTCGTAAGGAAGTTGTTCTTGAAACATCAGGCCTCTGACACGTCTCGGTTCAGAATCTGCAATTTGCACTTCAAGAGCAACGTCGTCTATCATAATGGTGCCACGTGGAAATTCAACTGACTCTAGTTTGCTGTCACTTGGAAGGGTCAGCATTCCAATAACTCCGATGATCACGGCGGCAATTGCAATTGGGATTAATGCCTGAGCGCGGGTGGTCATGAATGAATTTCCTCTGATCCTTTTAAAATACTATCTGCAGCGTGCTTGTTTTTGCGAGGATCACATCCCCATTCCCAATTGCCTGCAAACTCGGAAATTCACAAAATTTTGACATGGTAATCCCGAATTCAGGAACAAATCTAGGACTTTACAATGTCATAATCTTCTTTGCCGTTACCAAATTTCTGAGTGATAATTTTCACCCTGTATTTTTTTCCCCTTTGAATATCCAGAGTATTCTGAGTGGGTTTGCCATTATCATAGAATTTTGCGACAATCATCTTTCTTGAAGTGTAAAATTTCCGGACCCCGTCAAACTCTTCCTCAGTTTCAATATTCACTTCAGCGATAGTCTCCTTGCCAACTTTTCTCTCGACATTCTCAACTTTTACAATAGTAAAAATGCCCTTATCGTCTAGTTTTGACAGCGAAGATTCGGCCATAACTTATTCTTCATTTTTCCCATCAGTATCGACATTGTCACATTCTGGAACCGACACCGAGATTTGATCACTCTGTTTTATCAGGTAATCCAACGTGTTCATGAATTTTATGCGAGAATAGCGAACTTAAGCGTATTGGAGTTTGTACATTGTTTGAAAATTGATAACAATCAAAACCAACCAGATAGCAGTTGACAACGTGGCACCAGTTCTCCCGCCACACCCACTGATGTTTGGGATTGTTTGATTGCCGCCTGAACACACAGATAATGAAATAAAAAGACGGCTATGCAAATTCCCTGCGTTTGTTTATTTTTTTACAAAACTTGACGGTTAGAAAAACAATTGGTCTGGAACCTAATCTTCAGATTTATTGTATTTTGCCGTGCTGTCCAAAGGCACGGTAATTGTTCTATCCGAGCCCTTGCAGTAATTTTTTCCCTTGTAATGTTTGTGGATTTTGATATCAGCCATCATGACACTGTCTATCCCGTAGGTTCCGTGGTGATCCGTAATTTCTTGGCTTACAACATGGCATGGCTTGGGAACATTGCACCACTTGCACATAATTTTCATTTTTTTCTCGTCGGCCATGGATTTATTCTGCAATTATTGACTAGTGCATACTAATAATCATTAGATTTTCCAATCCCAACAGCCGTCACATCCAAACTCCAGCGCACATCATGTTACTTTGAAACTTTGTAATGCAGTTCAACTAGTTTGTCATAATTGCTAGTTTTTATCAGCTCAAGTTTTACTTCTATCCCCACATCCTTGAATAGCGGCACTCCACTGCCAAGAACGACTGGGATTATCGACAGGATTATCTCATCGACAAAGCCGAGATTCAAAAACATGGAAATTGTTTCCGCACCTCCGATTAGCCAGACGTTTGTTCCCGAATTGGAAATCATGCCATTCACCAATTTGCCAGCATCGTGCACAAACTCGATGTTTTTGTCCTTGGAATTACCGTCGGCTCTAGAAAAGACGTATGATTTCTTAGATTTGTAAGGATAGGCTCCAAGCGTCAGTATTTGATCGTATGTTTTTCTGCCCATGATTACAGTATCCGCGGATTTGATAAACTCGTCGTATCCTGACGCCGCATTTTCTGGCAGCCAATCAATCTCCCCAGTATCTCTTGCAATGTATCCGTCCAAACTTGACGCAATGAAGAGGATTATTTTTCTCATCACACAGGCAATTGTCTGGCCACGTTATAATCGCAGACATCGTTCTGCCAAGCCCCGAGTACGAGCCATACAGCATTCCCATGATTGCACAATGTACGAATCAGCGTGTCGCTTATTCTAAAAACCGGTGGGGATTACTTTATGGAATTCTTAAAGTCGCTAATCGAAGACATTGTGGACTGTGTGTGGCTCCCAATGTCATGAATGGTAGAACCGTTGTATTTTTTGTCAAGATACCTCCCTGCAACTATCATTGGCCCTCCGATGGCGCACGTGATGCCAGTTGGCTCTGGAATCCACAGCAGCAAAAATCCAATTTTTTGCAGTTTTTTACCCGGAGCAGGGGCTTTTTGAAGGGCGCCTAGCGAACTAGCAACATGTTTGTCATCAATGCCGGAAACTTCAGCATACAGATTTGCCCTACGCTTGGCAGAATCGGAGAATTTTTTCAATTTATCAAGACGTTCCTTTAGGGGATCAACCATTCCAACCTGGATTTAGAAGAAGATAGTTAAGAGCCTGAGATCAACTCCCATCACATTCAAGTCAACAAAGGGCAACTAAAATCAACTCAAAAGACACCCAATTATACTAGATTTTATTTAGAAAAAATGGTACATGGCATCTAAAAATTCCAAAAGACTTGATTCAATCAAGGCGGCACATGAATCAGAAAAGGCCCGCGCCAGCACAAGAATGGAGGACTATTTGGAAATTATTGCAGAGCTGGTGGAGCTGAAAGGATATGCGACAACGTTGGACATTTCAAGATACATGAACGTAAGCGCGCCTAGCGTCACCAAGATGCTCCAAAGACTGGATGAGGGCGGATTTTTGGAATACGAGAAATACCACGGGATCAACCTCACAGACAAAGGGATAGCAATTGCAGATGGGATAAGGCAAAAGCACGGCATACTGCTGGAGTTTTTTGAGATTTTGGGAGTGGGCTATGATACGGCCAGCCAAGACACGGAAGGAATAGAGCACCACCTGAATCAAAAAACAATCAAACAGTTGAGAAAATTCATCACTTTTCTAAAAGCAAATCCCAAAATCATCGACAGTTTTAAAGATCTTTGAGATAGATCTTGATGTCATTTTGTGAAGATGTAAAGTCCATCAGCTTCCTTGAAAGATCAGAGCGTTTCGGGATTTGGATTTGCCCCCTCTTGCCAATTCGGACTGATCCGATGAATTTTCCGTCGCCATAAATATCGGCGTGCATCGAAGTGAAATCCCTGTTCACCGTAAGCAGTAAAGCTGTTTTTGATTCTGAAAAACTAAACGGTATATCGTCGGATGCCAGCGATGCGCCGTCGGACGTTTTCTCGACAACGTCAATGTGCACTCTGAGGGATTTTTCAATTTCTTTAATGTTTGAGCCGCCCCTCCCGATTATGGATGCGATGCACTGTTCATCAACCATGACCTTGACGCGGTTGTCAGATAAAATTTCAACCTCAGCCCGAGGATCATACCGCCTGAACGTTTCTTTGATTTTATCTTCGGCCAGTTTTTCAATCCCGGCCCGGTCCACTTTCTTTCCGACGGGGACAATGACGTTTTCTTCTCCAAAGGTGTAGATTTCATGTTCCAAGACGCCGTCCTCAAAGTTTCTAATTTCAATTACAGGTCTTGCCAAATCAGATTCGGTCATCCCGGTGGGGACTTTTACCATCAATTCCAAATCATACACCTTTTGAATTCCGCCATCCTTGACAAAAACCACAGTGTCCAGAACATTCGGGATAATTCCAAGTTCAATCTTTCCAATAAAGCGCTGAATTGCATCAAGCGGGGAGTTTGCATGCACGACTCCGACCATGCCGACTCCAGTCAATCTCAGATCAGCAAACGTCACAAAATCCTCCCGTCGTCGCACTTCGTCAAAAATAGTGTAGTCCGGCCTTACAAGCAACAGAATATCCGCGGAGTTGTCAAAGCTTCCGTCAAGTTTGCTGTATTGGGTCACACCGGAGTCGACTTGCAAGTCACGCGGGGATTCAAACGTTTTTACAATCTTTCCTTTCTTGTGGTAAAAATTTGCAAGGCCGGATGCGAGAGTGCTTTTTCCAGAGCCGGGGGCCCCGGAGATGACAATCCCCTCTGCACTGTCAGCAAAACGCTCCATTAGTTTTTCAGAAATAGTGTAATCCTCGAGAGTCAGCTTCACAATAGGGTGGACTATTGTAATTTCAAACGCCTCGGAGAAGGGAGGATACGTGATGGCGATTCGGTAATCCTCGTGCTGAACCACATATGCGCCGGTTTTAGATATCTCCAGCGTGCTGGAATCACACGTGTTTACAAGGTCTAGAATCTGAGATGTGATAAGTTCCAAATAATCTTTGGAAAGGAGTTCGTCGCCAATCTTTGTCAGCACAAACGCCCCAGGCTTGCCTTTTTTGGCCAGCGGATATTGCTTTTCTTTGAGATGCACGCTCATGGTTTCAGAATCAAAATACTTGAGAAACTCCAACGACTGGGTTTCAATTTCTGATTTGAGAAACACCGTGTCAACGCCTTCTGCCTGAGCCACCAAGTGTTGAACTTTGTCAGAAGTGTACAGTATGGCATCGTTTTGTTTGGCCATGTCAACAATCAGAGCATCTATTCTGCCACTGGATGCAAGCTTTACATCGTCGGAGGTAGTGTGGGAGCCGCTTACGACAACGTTCAATCCGTAGCTCCCGGACAGCAATTTAAGCCGCTTAATTTTTTCAAGGCCGATAAATCCCTGCTCCTTTTTCTTGGACGCCTGAGATTGCAGTTCATCAAAGACATACTGCGGGATTATAATTTCAAAATTCCGGACATTTCCAGATTCAATTTGAGCAACCAATTGACCGTTAATTATTACACTTGTATCAGCAACAATTTTGGAGGTCATGTTAATCATTAGAAATTATAATAATACACTAAATTACTTTGCTAAGATATCCGAAATTCCTTTTAAGATAGAGTTAAAATCAAATGGTTTTGAAATGTATGAAGAGGCACCAGAATCCAAGCACTGCTGTATTGTTTTCTGATCATCGCTGGCAGTGATTAAAATAATCTTAGCGTTAGGATCGTATTGGATAATTTCTTTCACAACAGTCAATCCGTCTTTCTTGGGCATTGCCAAATCCAACAAAATCAGATCAGGGTTAATCTCCTTATACAAATTTACGGATTCCTCACCATCGGACGCTTCTGAAATATCAACATATTCGCCAATATTCAGAATGTCTTTTAAAACTAGACGAATTGCATCAGAATCATCTGCAATCATAATCCGTGCCATTGGTAATTGGACTTATTCTCAGTATTTTAAATAGATTCATTAATTTGACACATTTTGAATTTTGGAAATTTTTTCCTCAACCGCTAAAAAATCACAGGCATCATCAGCCATCAAGGATTTCATAAAAGGTAAAATTTCAGACAAAAGATCAAAAATCCCATCAACATCATTGCCAGGCAGAACGGTTTTCAGCAAGGTGTCAAGGGAACCAGATATCTTCCCAAGCGAGGCCTTGCCCATCATAGGGGCCAACCCCCTAATCTTATGAGTGTGTTTTTGGAAGTTATCGGCATTAGAAATAACATCACGGTCATTTTTGCAAATAGTAAAAATTGCCTCCAATCCAGCAAGATCTTCGCCAATTTCTCTTGTAGCAACAGCCAAAAATTCATCAGACATGTTAGACAACATATCAAAGTACAACCATTATTTTTATACCCTGTGATAACGTGGGATTCAGTGTGAAACTAATCAGCAAAACATACTTTTTGATCACGGTATTAATTTTTGCAGCAACAATCAACTTGGCATTATTTTATCAAGATCACAATTCAGAAACAGATCAATCATTTTCAATAATCACGGTCGGCGACATCAAGGTTGGATCCGAATCAATTTCAGGACTGGTTGTGTCGGTTGCAAGCGGAAGCAGTGAAGATAAAGAAAAACTAGATCAAAAAATACAAGATGTTGAAAAAATCATCCAGTCAGTAAAAGACGGGGGGAAGATAAACGAACGCAGCGTTGTAAAAATCCCATCGGATCTATCCTCAGAATACAATGACATGTCAACATCGTGGGATAACTACAAGGCAAGTGTTCAAAACACAGAAAAAATATCAGTTTTTGATCCTGAAGCTACAAAAGCCATGAATTATCTTTTAGAAAAAAACAACGATCTGATTTTGGCGGCAAGTCAGCTTACTAACGACGTTAAAAATTTAGACAGGGATTATGCCAGACACAAAGAAATTAGCAACGACTTGCTAGAATGCGCCAAAATCATCGGACAGCAAACACTGCTAATTTCAATCGGTGAAGACAATAATGCTCAAAATGAATTGAAAGAGAAGAGGCTGAAATTTGAGATTGGCATGAGGAAGTTATTGCAGATACCCACCTTGGATTTGGATGTAAAAAGTGTTGGAGAAAAACACGAGACACTGATTCAAATCCCAAGAGAAAATTCCAAGGCATTGCAAACAATGGACCCGCTATGGGAATCAATGCAGTCAAAGATAACAATTTTAGAAGAAAGAACGTTGCTGTCACCGGAATTCAATTCTGCAAAGAATCAGATGAATTCTAAAAAACAAACGCTCTATGAGAGCATAGATGAAATTCTTGAAAAGTGGAGCAAAATAACACTAGAGCGCAGCTCTAACGAGCAAACCATAGTCCAGATTATACTAGTTGCAGACATCGTCATTTTCTTCATAGTCATTATTGTGATCAGGCAGTCACTGTCACCGCTTGAAATGATCACGCACGCTCTTTCAAAAGTAAAAGACGGGGTATATGCAGAGATTCAGTATTCAGGAAAGGACGAAGTGGGCGAATTGGTCACCAATTTCAACACGATGTCAAACACAATTAAAGAAAAAGAGGAGGAAGGAAGGAAAAACGAAGTCGCAAAAGACGAATTTTTAGCAATGATCACGCATGAGCTAAAAACACCCCTGGTGCCAATTCAGGGATATGCAGATATTTTACTCAGCGAACATCTAGGAAAACTGACAAGCAAGCAAAAAGAAAGGATAAGCATCATCAAATCAAGTTCCGAAACGCTGCTATCAATAATCTCAGATTTGCTAGACGCTCAGAAATTGGAATTAGGCCAGCTAAGAATGACAAAAACAATTACAGGAATCAAGGATACGATTAGCAAGGCAGTAAAGAATTTCAAATTGGAGGCAGAAAAAAGAAACATCGAGATCATTTCAAACGGGGAGAACGTTCGGATAGAGCACGATCCTGAGAGAATAGCACAGGTCGTCTCAAACCTGATAAAAAACAGCATCACTGCAATCAAATCAAATGAAGGCAAGATAGAGATCAGCATAGAAGACGGGCCATCGGATGTAACAGTAAGCGTCAAAGATAACGGGACAGGCATTGCCAAAGACAAACAAAAAGATCTGTTTAAGAAATTCTACCAGGTAGATGCCACATTGACAAGAGAGGGGGGAGGCAGCGGACTAGGCCTGGCCATATCCAAAGGAATTGTCGAAAACCACCTAGGAAAAATATGGGTGGACAGTGAAATCAACCAAGGATCAACATTCTCGTTTAAAATTCCAAAGAATCAGTCAGGGCAAAATAAAACCCCGCTACAGTCTAGTTAAAGAAAACAAACTTTCAGAACTAAAATCACTCACACCCTTGACAAAATGGAGATACCGGCAGTCAGAGCATGAAGGACGGCATTGCAAAAAATGACAGATTCTATACAAACTGCACCAAGTATTTTGAATTTTTGCGCAAAAAAGGCATGACAGACTATGATTTTGAAGACGAATACTATTTCACCATGCCTGCGATATCAAGCCGCAGATAGCAGAAGATTTACGAGCCACACGCGGTAGGGTATGTTGTGGACACAGAGTTGCAAGATCTTGCAGACAGGGCAATCAGTTACGCCGAAAAGTCAGGAGTCCAATACTGCGATGCCAGGGCAGAGCAACAGGAGCGAAAGTCAGTCCTGCTGGAAAACAGCGAGATAGAATACGTCAGGACAAATGACGACAGAGGCATAGGAATCAGAATGATCAAAAACAACGTATGGAGTTTTTGCTCGGTAACCAATCCGAAATCATACGAGCAAGTCAAGGACGCAATTGACAATGCAATAAAAAATACAGCGAACATCAAAAAAAACAAAATCAGCCTCCATCCAAACGTTTCAAAAAAAACCAGAATCGATTACAAGGTGGTAAAAAAACCTGGACTTGAAGAGATAATAAAAATCGGATCCGAATGCAGCGAAATTATTTTAGCGATGCCAAGGATAAAAAAATCCATTGTAAATCCGTGGTATACATTAAATTCAAAATACTTTGCAAACTCCGAGGGCTCGGAGATCCTACAAAACTATACTGATACCGTGGTAGACATCACGGCCATCGCCCGCGAATCCGGAACAACGCAGTCAGTAAACATCACAGAGGGCGGAAGGGGGGGACTGGAACAAATAACCAATAAAAACAAAATCCAGCGGAGTGCAAGGGAAGCCGCATCAAAGGCATCGCAGCTGACACTTGCAAAGCCGGCCAAGGAGGAAAACGCGACAGTTGTAATGAACCCGGACTTTGTATCACTGCTCACACATGAGATACTCGGACATCCTTCAGAGGCGGACAGGGTGCTGGGAAAAGAGATGGCATGGGCAGGAGGGGCATGGTGGAAAGACAAACTCGGAGAAAAAATCGGCTCGGAAAATCTCAACGTGTTTGACGATCCCACGATAGAGGAAAGTTTAGGATGGTATCAGTTTGACGACGAGGGCGTCGAGACCAAAAAAACAACCCTTGTAGAAAAAGGGGTTTTAAAAAATCACATGCAAAGCAGGGAGACGGCAGAGACATTCAACTCCGCACCCACAGGAAACATGAGGGCGACAAACTATCGATTTATGCCGCTGATACGCATGGCATGCACATGTATCGGCAACGGGGATTTGGATGCGGCCGAGATTATAAAAGATGTCAAACACGGCTACCTAATCTCAAACATGAAGATTCCCTCAATTGACATGAGGCGATACAACTGGAGCATCTCCTGCCAGTATGCGCAAAGAATCGAAAACGGCGAGATTACGGATCTGCTAAGGGACGTAATCGTAATGGGGACGGCACCCGAATTCTTCGAGTCAGTTGACGCGTGTGGCAACGACTTTGCAGTGAGGCCGATAACCAACTGCGGCAAAGGGGACCCGATGCAATCAATGATAATGGGCAACGGAGGCCCCACAATAAGGGGAACTGCGACAGTAAAGAGTGTAAATTAGAAAATGAGCAAAAAGTTAGAAATCATCAAACAGAAAGTAATCAGATGTACAGACTGTGATCTTTGCAAGACAAGGACCAACTCGGTTCCAGGCAAGGGAAATTTTCACTCAGACGTGATCTTTGTAGGAGAAGCTCCAGGAAAAAACGAGGACAGGAACGGGGAGCCGTTTATCGGAATTGCGGGAAAAAAACTCTCAATTGCTCTAGAAGAAGCAGGGGTTTCGAGAGATGACGTGTACATTACAAACATTGTAAAATGCAGGCCCCCAAAAAACAGGGTGCCGACTGCAGCTGAAAGGGAGACATGCCATGAATACCTGAAACAGGAAATAGCAATCATAAAACCAAAGGTAATCTGCATTCTGGGAAATACCGCGTTCAGTTCCATGCTGGGCGGCTCGGAGATAACAAAGTTCAGAGGGAAGCTAGTCAAAAAAGACAATCAGATGTATTTTTTGTCACTGCATCCTGCCGCCACAATATACAACCATGAATTGATCACGGTGCTGAAAAAAGACATTGTGAAACTGTTTGGCCTGATTGCAAAGTTAAAGGACGGTAAAAAAGTGAAGATAGACATTGACTATACTTCCTAGGGAATTCTATTCGGCGGACACGGTGGCAGTTGCAAAAAATCTTTTGGGGAAAAAGATAGTTCGAACCGCAGGCCGAAACAAAATCTCGGGAATAATTACGGAGACCGAGGCGTACGGGCACGCTGACGACCCGGCAAGCCACGCGTTTGGAAAAATGACGGAAAGAAACAGGGCAATGTTTGGGGAGCCGGGCTTTGCATACGTCTACTTCACGTACGGGATGCATTTTTGCTTCAACGTGGTGGCAAAAAATCCCAGGTCGCCGGCGGGGGCAGTGCTAATCCGCGCAATCAGGCCCGAAAGCGGAATCAGAATCATGGAAAAAAACAGAGGAATCACAGGTTTGAAAAATCTTGCAAACGGGCCGGCAAAGCTGGCGCAGGCCATGGAGATAACCAAGGGGCAGTACGGCATTGATCTGACAAAAAAATCAGAACTATACATTGCAGAAGGAATAAAAATTGAAAACATCATCTCATCACCGAGAATAGGGATTGCAAAAGCCGTCGACAAGATGTGGAACTTTAAGGTTGAAATCTAAACCTTGTTGTTCTCATCCTCGTTGTTCTCATCCAGAGTCCACGGTGCAAACCTTCCAAGAATTCTTGCCCAGTCCAACCTCAGCAGCAGCACGATTACTGCAGTCATCATCGCGCCAAAGACAACAATTCCAATGTATATCGGGGTTGCATCATCTATGTTTTCAAGGAAGGGCTCCACCAGTGACAGCCCCAGGTTGTGCGAAATGAATACGATGGCGTAGCTCAGGACAATCTTTCCGGTAAGAGTTGCGACAAAGAATCTCCTGGGATTGTACTTTGCCAGTCCCAGCGGAACGTACACCAGGTCATCGGGAATCGGCGTTGCGGCGGCAAAGAAGGCAGCTGCCGCGCCGTATCTTTTGATCAGTCTTTCAAACGGGCGCATTCTCTTCCGGGTCTTTTCGTTGATCATTCTTCTGCCACCATAACTAAGATAGAAGATGATCTGCTTTGCAGCAGTTGCGGTAAATGCCGATACCAGTGCCAGGATATGCAGATCGTACTGGTTCCCCACAGACATTGAGGCAAGAAGCAGGAACCCCGGCAGCGGGACAAAGGGCACCAGGGAGCCAAAGAAGTTGACTAAAGCTAGAAGATAATACCCCACGTCGGGTGCAAACGGAAAGATGTCCATGAAATCCACAAATCAGACTGTTTTCGGGCCGTATTTAATTAAATCTGGAAACGGCGAAAGGTGCGTTCATTAAAATATCATCTTTTCAGAGCCCTATCAGATGTCAAAGAAGGACTTTGAAACCATTTGCGACGGAATCATAGCAATCAGCCCGTTTATCAGATTTGTAGGCGTGATTGGCGAAAGCGGTGACCTGCTGGCATACAAGCGAAGGCCAGACCTGGTTCCGATGCTCAACGAAAAGGATACCCAGTACCAGTTCTCACACATCGCAATGAAGACAGACCTTGAAGGATTTTTCGACAAGAACCTCGGGGAGATTGAGTTTGTCTGGGAGGAAAGGAAGAAGGTGCAGACCATATCGTTTGCAATCAAAAAGTCAAGGGTATGGATATCAATCGACAAAAAAGTCATCAGGTCAGAGGTGCTAAGAATCATCGACTGGTGCTTGCCAATTGTAAAAAAATATTCCTAGCGCATGAAATGCCCGTACTGCGAGATTGATTTGGACTCACTCTGCATGACGGACTGAAGCACATACTTGAACACAGAAAGAAAATACAAAATTAAAATATTTGCGCAATTTCTAGAAAAAATATGGAAAAGACGGACGAAGTCCAAAGGATGATTGACGAGATTAATTTCAGAAAGTCAAACCCCAAGAATTACGATGAGATGAAAGCCGAGGAGCTCGGCAGGGAGCTGAGGGAAATCATGAAGTTCGAGCAGGAGTCATTCAGGAAGATAGAAGAGTTTGAGAAAAATCACAAGGACCAGGACCTTGTCCAGTATGCAAAGATCATCAGCAGAAACACGACGGGAAGGGAGATTTCACAGCTGCAGGAAACATACCTGAGAAAAATCGACGAGGAGTTTCTCGGCAAAAAATAATTTTATTTCTCGTCCTCGTACAGCCAGCATCGCACATAGCCAGTTGCAGTCTTGAACTTTGGCGGAAGCTCCTTGCACTTTTCCACGGCAAGGGGGCACCGCTCAAGAAACCTGCACTGTGTCGGCGCATCAAGCAGGCTTGGCGGAATGCCCCTGATGTATTTTGGAGTGCCCCCCCTCAGGGTCGGAATGGACTCCAAAAGGCCCCTGGTGTAGGGGTGCATTGGATTTTTGTAAATCTGTTCCGAGGAGCCAAATTCCACCATCTGCCCCCCGTACATTATGCCAATCTTGTCGGCAATTTCAGACAAGACGGCAAGGTCATGCGTGATCAGCATGAATGACATGCCGTCTTTTTTCAGGGACTTTAGCAGGTTGATAATCTGGGCCTGAATCAGAACGTCCAAAGCCGTGGTAGGCTCGTCCGCAATTACAAATTTGGGTCTGAGCAGCAGCGCCATTGCAATGACGGCCCTCTGCTTCATTCCCCCGCTCAGCTCGTGCGGATATTTTTTCAGAACATTCCCGTCAAGGCTTACGGAATTCATTGCGTCGGAAATTATCTTTTTAAAATCGCCGCGATAGCCATGCTGCTTTAAAATTTCCACAAACTGCTCGTTGATTGTAAACACCGGATCAAGGGAGCTCATGGCACCCTGAAAGATCATTGAGATTTTTTTCCACCTGTACTCGCCGTCAAACTTTGACTCGTCCATGTCCAAAATTGAATCGCCGTCAAAGATGACGCTGCCGCTTGCAGTCCCCCCAATGAGCATCCTGATCAGCGACAGGCCCAGAGTGCTTTTTCCACACGCGCTCTCGCCGGCAATCCCTATCGACTCGCCGCCGTCCAGCTCAAAGTCAACATCGTCAACTGCATAGACTGGCCCCCTTGATGACGAGTACGTGGAGGACAGTCCCTCAACTTTTAGAAACGTCATTGCCCCCTCGGATCCGGATCAGAATTTTTGTTTTGCACTAAGGGATATAAACAACATTATCGGAATGAAAAAGTCGATTTAAATGAAATTACCAATCTGTGGCTTTGATGCAAAAAATTCAGTCCTGTGTCCGCAGTGCGAAAGCAAAATCGAGTCAGGCGAGCTGACAAAGGCGGACATTGACGCGTCAATGAACCTTGCAAAAATTGCAAAGTCAAACAGGGAGGTTGAAAACTTTACGCTGTACTCGTGCAGCGAGTTTGACGGGAATTTTATCCTATATCTGGCAAAGAGCGACATCATGGCAATCAGGCAGAGCAGGACGCTGTACCGGACACTGCAGGAGGAGTTCAAGGGGAAGATCTGGCTCGTGGAGGCAGACGAGACGGACAAGCGGTTCATAGAGGACCTGTTCTTCCCGACCAAAATTCTGTCAATCAACGAGGTCTGGGCAAAGGGAGTCCAGAAGACCAAGGCCGTGGTCTCAGGCAAATGGACTGCCAAGTTTCCAATCGACACCGAAAAAGTGGTGCAGATAGTCAGAAACGCCCGAAACCTTGACATTGAGATAGAGTTTGAGGATAAAAGATAGACATGGTTTTTGTAAAAACTCACGATATTTCAGAACTAAACCAGGAATTGATTGGAAAGCAGGTTGTGCTGGGCGGATGGATTGAGGATCTCAGAAAACTTGGAAAGATGTCATTCATCACCCTTCGCGACGTCTCGGGAATATCCCAGGTGATAGTAAAGGGGGAGCTGAACGACAACCTCGGTGAAATTAACCGCCAGAGCGTGGTCAGCATCAAGGGAATTGTGCAGGAGACCAAGGCCCGCGACTTTGCATTTGAGATCAAGGCAGATGAAATCGAGGTTTTGGGAAAAGCAGTCCACCCGCTGCCAGTTGATCCGATTGGCAGGTTGGAAAGCAATATCGATACCAGGTTAAATCATCGCGCGCTGGACATGAGAAACCAGAGGACCGCGTCAATTTTCAAACTGCGCCATCACGTGTTGCAGTCACTGAGAAAAACTTTGACTGAAAAAAAATTCCTTGAAATTACAACCCCGAAAATTATCGGCAGCGCAAGCGAGGGCAGTGCAGACCTGTTTTCACTGGACTATTTTGGAAAGACGGCATACCTTGCCCAGAGTCCGCAACTGTACAAAGAGCAGATGACCATAGGGCTGGAAAGGGTATTTGAGATTGCAAACTTTTACAGGGCAGAAAACTCCCACACGGGAAGACACCTGACGGAGTTTACCAGCATAGACATTGAGGCCGCATTCATGGACTACGAAGACGTCATGAATATTTTGGAATCACTTGTATTGGCAGTATACAAGGACGTCTCAGAAAACTGCAAGGCAGAACAAGAAGCAATAGAGCATACAATCGAGGTGCCTTCAGCACCGTTTGAAAGAGTAACGTACACCCAGTGCATTGAGGAATTAAAAAAGGCCGGAGAGAAAGTAGAATTTGGAGATGACTTGTTGGACTCGCACCTGCGAATCATAGGAAAAAATCATCCGGGATTTTTCTTTCTGACAGACTGGCCCATGAAGCTAAAACCGTTTTACATCAGGGAAAAAGACGAGGATGCGACGCTTTCGCGCTCATTTGATTTGCAGTACGGATTTTTGGAACTGTCCTCTGGCGGAACCAGGCTTCACAATCCGGAGATGCTCAAGGCAAGGCTGAAGGAGCAGGGACTGGATCCGGCCCAGTTTGCAGACCACCTCAAGACGTTTGACTGGGGAATGCCGCCACATTCAGGATGGGGAATGGGACTGGAGAGACTGCTGACCACGCTGATTGGAATCGACAACGTCCGAGAGGTTGTCCTGTATCCGCGAGACCCGGACAGGCTCAGCCCGTAGAGGAGTATTATAGATGACATTATTCTGCAAACAGTGCAACGAGAGAAGGCTGCCGCTGGTATTTGCAAAGGACAAGGCCCCGCTGTGGCTGTGCGAGAAATGCAATAACTTTGCCGACGGCGAGGATGTAATCATTCGGGAGGTAACCAAGGAGGAGAGAGACGGCATCAGGAAAAGAAATGAAGACTTTGAAAACAACACCGTGCTGACAGGTGAAAAACTGCACAGAAGAAAGGGTGTCAACTGATGATTGACCAGTCCGATGCCAAAAAGGTGGTCGAAGTAATCGGAAACAACCTGATTGGCGTGTCACATGACTCCAGCAGCTTTGCCAAGCTGCCCGACTCGTTCTGGGGATATTTTGCAAGGGGACACGACACCAAGGGGACCTTCGGGGTAATAGTGACCTATTCGGAGGAAGGCAAGGACGTGGATGAATTGATCAAAATGTACGAGGACTGGGCTGCAAAAAACAAAACAAAGTCAGAGTCTACTTAGTTTCCCTGAGCAGCTTGCGATACCCCTCGCATTCAGCGCATACTGGCTTTCCCTTGTATTTCGGATTGCCGTCTGAGATCTTCAGCGTGCCGGGGACAAGCTTGCAGATGCAGCATTCTACCATGCTGTTCTGACTTGAAACGCGATTAATAAAAATTGGGAATTTCACCAGAAAGCAAAGATCACGGAATTGTAACCAAAATTCCCAGAGCGGCCAAACGATCACACCCGTCAATGCCTCCCGCAGGATGCACAGTCCAAAACAGATAGTCCCCAGGAGAGGCATCAAAATACACAAATCCCTCCCAGCCAGACTGTCCGCCCAGCTGAGGGACAGATTCAGCGTGTTCAAACGAATTTTTTTTCTTGCCGCCCTGTATCACGTTGTCACCGCCAAGATCCTCAAAGTGGGGCAGGCTGCGAACGGGGGAGAAAACCAAGTCAACCAGCCGGTTGCCGTCATTGTTTTTTTTCTCAAACCAGTCATTCCAGACAAGCATTCCATCAGTCAGCCATTCTCTTGAGACAGTGGACACGCCAATCTTCATTGCGGCGTCATCATACGTGTCACCGCCGACATCAGACGGATCCTTCGGCCCCAAATCAACACACTCGTCCTGGATTTTGTAACTAATTTTTGCAGGCTTTTTTGAGTCCCCCGAATAATCCAATTCGACATAGTAATCAGTAATAAGATCATTGCTAAAATCCAGCGACGCGCTGTCAGCATCGACGACATCGACGCCATCCCCCATGAACGCTATACTCCAGGCCTTTCTGTAATGATCCACCGCCTTGTCAAGCTCGTTTCTGTCGACATATCTTTCGGCCTGCCGCATCTCCTCTACTGACTTGTCCAAGTTTTTGTTAGTCCGGTCATCGTCCGTTCCGGTCGGAATCAGATCAACTGCCAGCTGTGCCAGTGCTGCATCTGCAAGAATCAGCGAGCCGGCAATTCCAGACACGTCGGCAGACCTTACCTTTGCCAGATCATGGATTGCCTTTTTGTCACCAGAGAATGTTTTTTTTCCCAAAAATGTCAGCGACGAGTCATCCTCCCACAGCCTGTCCTCAAGGCCTTTCCGAATTTCATTTTTGGCCCTCTCAATCATCTTCTGATCTTTTCTGTCGTCGACCTCGATGGACTCGAGTTCGGACAGGGCGTTCTGCTTCAGCGCTCGCGGGGTGTCACTGTCGGCATTTGCCGTCTGCGAGTCAAGACATGGCGCAAAGGCAATCAAGCCGGCAGCAATGCAGGTGGCAAAAAGCAGCGTCCTCATGAGGACAGTTCGGCAGTTTTTATTATAAAATTGTCCACAATGTCCCAAAAATGGCACGTTCCGCAGGCCCAAAATAGCCGTCACCAAAAGATCAAGTTTTTTTCACTTTTTCGGGCTTATCAGAAAATTTTGATGTCCAGTTATGAATCCAAATTATGAGGCATTCCTGTGGATTGTGAAAAACCAGAGAAAGACCCACGAAGAATACATTCAGAAAATCTCAATGCCCTGATTGTCACCAGCTGGAAATTTGGATCATTGTTAAATATGATTTTGCCGTAATAGATATGACGAGAAACCGCCGTTCTGCGTCGTAGGGTGGCGGTCTGGAAAACACATCATGTTAGGAATACGTCCTTGATTTGCAGTGTTTTCCATGTATCTCGTTGTTTTAATTATAATTTTCAAACCGTCAGAGACGTTGCAGTATTTTTGGAATTTCATAATGTCTTGTGCGTAAAGGTATTCAGCATGACCCGTATCGCCGGATTTAAAGAAACATGGGACGTCAATTTCACTGTCACGACAGTTCCAACAGATGACAATTCCAACAACAATTAATAGACATGTCTGATCACCGCACACATGGAAAACCAATGCGTATGCTGCAGCACAAAATTTCAGAACAGATCAAGTGATTACTGCAGCAAAGAGTGTGCAATGTGTGCCGTCACCCCAGACAGCATCTGTCCAAAACAGAAATAATTCAAAAGTTCATTCCACAGCCAAGGCAAAATCACAAAAAAGAGTCCAATCAAAAGACATCCCCTGGATGTACATACTTTTAATTGTCTGATTTTGCCCAGAATAACACGTTGAAAATCATAATAAAAAACGGCGAATCAGTCAAAGAGTATCACGATGCCAGCGACGTGTCGGTTTTGCCAAAAAGCAGACTGGTCAGGACGTTTGATGACGAGGGCTCCCTGATTGACGAGTTCAAACTTTTGGATAAAAAAATCGCGCTAGAGGATGATCTTGAAAACGATGAAACCGAAATCATAGTAACCCTGGACGTCAAAAAATAAAAATCAGCACAGATTCCGCCAGGACTAGGAGCGGATAATTTTTGCACATGTATCAGATATGAAATGCGAATATTCGCCGGAAAGACAGTTACACTTGAAAGTTTACAGATTTACGTAAAAACAGAGCAATACAGTATTACTTTTTTCCTCAATTGGAATCTTTTATCTCTTCTTTCTTGGCGTCGCGCTCATCCTTCTTTGCGTCGCGCTCGTCCTTCATCTCTTCCTTCTTTGCGTCACGTTCCACTCGTTTTTCATCGCGTAGTGACTCGCGTTTCTCTTTCATTTCCTCGCGAATTTGTTTTCGTCCTTCCTTTAATTCCTCAGACATTGCCTTGCGAATTTCTTTAATCTCGCCGCGTTTTTCAGCATTCATTGATTTGATCTTCTCTTTTGCGGATTTCCTGTCGGCATCAGATACTGATTCTCCCCTGTGTTCTTTGATTGCAAGTCTGACGGTGTCTTTGAATTCCTTGTAAGTTTCCTTGTAAGTTGTCCTGGTTTCATTGTATGATTCCTTGATTGCGTTTAGATTGTCTCTGCACTGTTGTCGCACACCAGATATTTCTGACGAATCAGCATTCCTGATAGAGTCCCTACACTCCTGAATCACGGATCTGGTCTCTGCTTTCTGCTCTTCAAACAGCGCTCTTGATTCTGATACAAAGGCGGAAACCTCCTGCGTGATTTCGTCTGCATCCTCACCTGATGTGTAAGTTGTGTCGTCTGCAGCATCGTCAGTTGTGTCGTCTGCAGCATCGTCAGTTGTGTCGTCAGTTGTGTCGTCAGTTGTGTCGTCTGCTGTGTCGTCTGCTGTGTCGTCAGTTGTGTCGTCTGCTGTGTCGTCAGTTGTGTCGTCTGCTGTGTCGTCAGTTGTGTCGTCAGTTGTGTCGTCTGCTGTATCGTCTGCTGTGTCGTCAGTTGTGTCGTC
>JAQBHN010000014.1:0-3145 GCA_032127635.1 Nitrososphaerota archaeon | reverse complement strand
GCAGATGAGATGCGTCAGAGACGGTACCTGTACCCACATACAGCTTTTCATCAGGTCCAAATTTAATGAAACCCCCATTTGTAAACGAAGAGCCGGGAATCTTATCCAAAATAACTTCTGCATTTTGTAGTTTGTTTTCTGACTCGGTAATTCTTAAAATCTTATTCCATAAATCCCCATCCTCATAATATGTCAAAAATACATACATGTGGTGGTTGGAAGGAAAATTTGGATGCAATGCAATGCCTAGCAATCCGCCATCAAACACATCTGCACTGCGTAATGTTGCCAATGGCGATTCTAACAAAGTGCTGTTTTGAATTACTCTGATTGTCCCATCTTTTTCAGTAACAAAAACTCTATCGTTTGAAACAGCAATGGCACGGGGTTTGTCGAGATTTTCAGCTAAAATAGTTACAAAATCATTTTCAGAATTTGGATTTGGGACAGGTAATGGAATCGGATCAATCGGAGACGTTAAGACTAACGCAGAAAACACAACGGCAACAGCAATTACGACGATTTGGATTTTTTTATCCATGAAAGGATGAGAACATAAAATCCTATTAATTACTTTCAAGGATTTGATAAAGCGTATATACGGCTCAACTTCATTTATGTTCAGCGGGGTGGGGAAGCCAGGTCATCCCGGCGGGCTCATAACCCGCAGTTCAGTAGTTCAAATCTACTCCCCGCTACTTATTTCCCATAAACGCAAAACCATGAAATGGATTTGTCAAATTTTGGTGATTTGTTAACCGTTCCAATTCTTTGCAAGGGTCTAGTCAGATGCCTATGGGCAGAAAGGTTTGGAAGATAGAGTTGTTTTTTGATCCTTCTTGAAATTTCTACAGATATTTTCTCAGAAGCCTTTTCTCCACAACGAACACACTGAAACCCCTGGTTCAGGCCTTTAGATTTCATTTTTTTGTGGCATTTTTTGCATTCAGGATTAGCCAAAGTGGCATTCTTTTCAAGTGAAACAACATCAATGAATTCAAGGTTGATTATTCGGGGGAAATTTTTAGAAGCCTTTCTGACTCCGCCGCCAACGCTAATCTCATCTCCCTTTAGCAAATTCGACGCAACTGAAGTCATTCCAGTTGGTTTGTAAACAGCACACCAAAACTCATGGTTCTTTGAAACAATTTTAAAAAACACATGTCCTCCTTTTGCAATTTTCGGCATGCTGGATACCACTCCGGAAATTCTTCCGGACGCATAAGGTTTCATGTTTTCAAAATTTAGTTCGTTTTCCAAATGATCACCAGTTCCCTGATTAGATTTGAATATCATGTATCCGTCTAATTTTTCAGTTGTTTTTAGAATTTTAGTAGCATGAACTAAGGAATCCACGTTTTCCCCCCTGACCCCGTAGAAAACAGGATCTGGCCCATGAGGAGTAATCATAATTCGGCCTTTCTCAGTATCAAAACTGTTAAACGTGTCAGGAAAAGTTTTCTCCTGCATGTCTTTGACACTTTTTATAGAAATTTTTCTTTCTTTTCCAAACTTGGATTTTTTTCTATAGCTCAATAGTTCCAGCGTATGATCGTCAAAATCATAACCTATTGCCCCTATTGCACCAACCAATCCCTGACCGTTTCCCTGATAGTAGATTTCAAGATTGTTTCTTTTGGCAAATGCTTTTGCATTGTTGCGATTAATTAATTGCCACAAAGCTAATTTACTAAATTTGGTAAATTCAAAGGGGATCGTATCGCTTTCTAAAAATACCAGTCCCGGATTTGCACCGTTTTTAACATCAGAATATTTTGAAACAAGATTTTTAATCTGGTCTTTTGTCTTAGACGGATTTTTTGTCTTTATTTTAAAAGAAACAGCCCCATTTCCCCTGGTTTTCCAAGGAATATTGGGGTTAAATCGAATCAAACGTGGAAAATCCAAAAATTCTATTTTTTGTTTTTGGAGTGAATCAACAATTTTGTAGGCAAGAAAGGTTGTACACATTCCCTCAGGCGAATCAGTATCATCAAACCCAACATTAAGTACGGTTTCCTTTTCCATGATTTCTTTTGATTGATCAGACATTTTTAGTTGTTGTAATCTTCAGTTGATTTAAATTAATAACATGTCATTCGAAGCTGAATTGATTATAATAGATGAGGCAAGAATTTTCAGAGAAATAGAAGAAAAGAAACCTGCATCAGTTTCGTTAAATGGCCCGGATGGCATGTTGCCCCAAGTTCAAGACATGGCAGTTAAAATTTCAACAAAATATGGAATACCAGCATATGTTTTAGCAGATACCACGTGGGGAACTTGTGATTTGAATACAACAGGTTCAAAAATACTAGGAGCAGAAATTCAATTCAATATCGGACATACGATCAATACGGAATCATTAGAAAAAAATTTAGTTTTAATTGATGCTTTTGATGATGTTGGATTCGACAGTGTTGCAGAAAAATGCACAGATCTCCTAAAGGGAAAAGTAATCTCGCTGGTTACAGACAGTCAGCATTTGCATCAAATGGACAGGGTCGAAAAAATTCTGACAAAAAATGGAATCAAGGTGAAAATTGGAAAGGGGAAAGGGCAGCTAAATGACGGTCAAGTGTTTGGCTGTGAGTTTTATCCTGCAACAGAGTTAAAAAAAGAAGTGGATGCCTACGTGTTTCTAGGGCAAAGTAATTTTCATGCCGCAGGAATTGCACTGTCAACAAATTTGCCAACATTTGTTTTGGATCCTTATTTTAACGAAATAAGAGAGGTTACAGAATTTGCACGTACGCTAAAGAAGAAAGCAAGTCTGGCAATATTCAAGGCAGCGGAAGCAAAATCATTTGGAATAATCATCGGATTGAAGGAAGGGCAGCTGTCAAAAGTATTTGGCTTAAAATTTAAAAAAGAATTAGAAAAAGAAGGGAAAGCAGTTCAGCTATTTGCACTTACCGACATTACAAACGAACGATTAAACAATCTTAGAGGAATTGACGCTTTCATTCAAGTTGCATGCCCAAGAATTTCCACAGACAATCAGTTTGACAAGCCAGTATTGTCTACCCCTCAGGCAAATGCCCTGCTCAAAGTTTTACGAAAAGAAAGCATTGACGAGTATTTAGAAATCCCGCATTGGCTGTAGTTATAAAACCAATTTTTTGAATTTAGGATTGTCTGATAA
>JAQBHN010000013.1:0-9245 GCA_032127635.1 Nitrososphaerota archaeon | reverse complement strand
GGTGTCAGGACAGCCATCCCAATCAAGATATTTGTTCCAAGTTTCTGGACTTGTTGGGCAGGAATCTAAGACATCAGGGTATCCGTCAGCGTCAGAATCAGCATATGCAGGCGTGCTTGATTCTGCACCAAATACGTCTGGGCAGCCGTCTGCATCTTGGAATTTATTGTAATTTTCACGTTCCAATGGACAGTTATCTACACTATCTGGAATGCCGTCATAGTCAGCATCTGGTGCTTCCAAAGAAGTAACGCCAGGTACATCTGGGCAGCCGTCGGTGTCCAGATAATTGTTGTAGTTTTCAGGTTCGGTAAGACACGAATCCCATCTGTCTTCAATGCCGTCGCCGTCAGTATCAGGGAATGTGTATTGTAAAGTTAGCGAGTCAGCAGTATCAGGGCAGCCGTCATCGTCTTGGAACCTGTTGTAGGTTTCAGGTTCTATCACACATTCATCCAGGTTGTCAGAAATTCCGTCGCTGTCAGTATCTCTTGTAGTGAAATCGTCATCAGGACAGCCGTCTTTGTCATCAATGCCGTTGAATGTTTCTGCTCGAGTAGGACACAAATCCATGAAATCAGGATATCCGTCACCGTCAGAATCAGCAATGCCTTGAGCAGTTACAGGGGACAAATCAGGACAGCCGTCTTCGTCTTGGAATTTATTGTAAGTCTCTTTTACGGTGGGGCAATTATCAACATGGTCCTCTATACCATCATAATCTGCATCATACCATGGAACAAAGTCTGCCGGACAGCCGTCAACATTATTACCATATTGTGGATTATAATCTTCCAAAAGATGAGGGCATTGATCAATATCATTTGGAACGCCGTCACCGTCAGAATCAATTGCTACAGCAGCATAAACTCCACCTGGAAACATTCCAATAGTAGCAGTGAGTAAAATCAAAAATCCTAAGAGGTATTGGTTTTTCATTTTAAGATACCTCTATTGTCCCGTGGCTGTATCTGGGCAGCCGTCAGAATCTTGGAATCCATTGTATGTTTCTGGTTCAAGAGGACACATATCCACATCATTCATAATATTATCTAAATCTGCATCGTGTTTGTATCGTGATTGTTCAGGTGAGATATCTGGGCAGCCGTCAGAATCCAAATACTTGTTCCAGTTTTCTTTTTCATTTATGCATGAATCAACGTCATCGTTTATTCCATCCCCATCAGTATCAATTTTGAGATTTCCAGTTGGCATAGTATCTGGGCAGCCGTCATAATCAACATATCTGTTCCAAACTTCAGATTGGGTAGGACACATATCCATTACATCCGGAACACCGTCACCGTCAGAATCAGGTTGTGTGTTATCACTATCTGGGCAGCCGTCATCGTCTTGGAAGCCATTATAGTTTTCAGCAACTAGCGGGCAATCATCATAAACATCGTTAATGCCATCATTGTCTGAATCAACTACAAATGATGTAGATACAGAATCTGGGCAGCCGTCATCGTCTTGGAACCTGTTCCAGGTTTCTTTTGCAGTCGGACATGCGTCTATTGCATCCGGAATTCCATCTTGATCTCTATCGTTCTTTGAAATGTAATTATCTGGACAGCCGTCTAAATCAAGAATTCCGTTGTAGGTTTCTGGTTGGTTTGGACAGTGATCTTTGTAATCATTAATTCCGTCATTGTCTGAATCTGGAGTTCCTTTGTTATCAGCCACGCCATCTGGGCAGCCGTCTTCGTCTTGGAATTTATTGTAAGTTTCAGGGATTAATGGGCATTGGTCAGATTCATCAGCAATTCCGTCAAAGTCTGAATCTCTAACACCAAGGAAATCAGGATAATCTGGGCAGCCGTCTTCGTCTTGGAAGCCGTTGTATCTTTCTCTGTCAAGAGGACACTGATCTACAGAGTCTAAAATATTGTCAAAGTCAGAATCAAGTTCTGATGGATTATCTGGACAGCCGTCTTGATCTTGATAACGATTCCAAGTTTCAGCAGTTGATGGGCATTGATCTAAAGAGTCTCTAATACCATCGCCATCTGTATCCAATACAGCAACATCTGGGCAGCCGTCTTGGTCAAGATAACCATTTACAGTTTCTGCGGATAATGGGCACTTGTCATTCAAGTCAGTAATTCCATCGCCATCATAATCTTGTCCAGTTAATCCAGATACGCCATCAGGGCAGCCGTCTTGGTCGTTAATTCCATTGTAGGTTTCTTTAGCAATTGGGCATTGATCTAAATTATCAGGTACACCGTCTAAATCTCTGTCACCTGAAGAATTTGTATCAGGACAGCCGTCTCTGTCAAATACGCCGTTAAAAGTTTCTGGCTGGTTTGGACATAGATCAGAATAATCATTAATTCCGTCACCATCGGTATCGGGCACTCCCTTGTCTGAACTTACAAAGTCTGGACAGCCGTCAAAGTCTTGGAACCTATTGTAGGTTTCCTTTACTTGAGGACACTGATCAATACTGTTAGGAATTCCATCAAGGTCAGAATCAACATCACTTGAATATGGAGGAATGTCTGGACAGCCGTCATCGTCTTGGAAGCCGTTGTAACGTTCAGGATCTAAAGGACATGTGTCATCAACATCCATAATTCTATCACCGTCTGCATCGTTCAGCGTTCCATCAAATGAAGGAAGTGAATCTGGACAGCCGTCATAATCTGCAAATCTATTGAATGTTTCAGGGTGGCTTGGACAAATATCAAATTGATCAGCAATTCCATCACCGTCTTTGTCATTAAATGAAGTATCCAATGCAATGTCTGGACAGCCGTCTGTGTCCCTGTAGCCGTTATACACTTCAGGTTCTGTCGGACATAAATCAATTTTATCTTGAATGCCGTCATTATCAGTATCTACAAAATTAAAATCATTAACAGAGTCAGGACAGCCGTCTTCGTCTTGGAATCTGTTGTAAGTTTCTGCACTTAGTGGACATTCATCTAAATAATCTAAAACGCCGTCTCTATCTCGGTCACCTGAACCATAAGAGTCAGGACAGCCGTCTACATCTTGAATGCCATTGAAAGTTTCTGGTTGGTTTGGACAATTATCTATCAAGTCAATAATACCATCGCCGTCAGAATCTGCCGCTCCTCCATCTCCACTTCCTGGAAGATTGTCAGGACAGCCGTCTTCGTCTTGAAATTTATTGTAATGTTCTTTAAGATTTGGGCATTGATCAAGATGGTCCTCTATTCCATCAAAGTCTTCATCATACCACGGAACAAAGTTTGATGGGCAGCCGTCAACTGTTCCCTCATAATCCTCTTGCAGATTAGGACATGCATCTATGGAATCGTCAACGCCGTCATTATCCATGTCATCAGCAGCAAAAATAGAGTTTACAGGCATACTGGTTAGTGTCGCTACAAGCAAGAATAGGAAGGATAAAGAGGGTATTTTTTTCAAGGCCTAAAAATACGTCGAGGATCCAGTTATTAAACCTCACTCTGTAGTCGGCTAAAAATCCCAATAGTTTCGAAAAAAATTTCCATGTTGGACAAAAAACTCGATCATTTAAGTAAACCAAAACACGATCTTGGCTAATGAGTTGTTCTGGAGAAACCGTTGAAGAAGAAGAGCAGCTACTTCAGATCAAGCCTTCGATATCTGCGCAATTAAAAAAAGCAAAGTATGGCGTAGCAGATCACTCAACTGTAGGGCTGTGCCATTGGACAAAAAAATCATTCAAACATGAAGGGAGCTGTTACAAACACAAGTTTTACGGGATTTCAACCCACAGATGTATGGAATTTTCTCCTGCTGGCATGTATTGTGAAAACAGATGTGTGTATTGCTGGAGACCGATGGAATTTTATGATTCGATGCAAATGAAGCCAGAACAAGTTGCAGAGCCTGAACAGATTTTGATAAAATTGATGGCCGAACGAAAAAAACTAATCAATGGGTTTTATGGTGATTCAAGAAACGATAAACAAAGATTAGATGAGTCATTACTGCCTGCCCATTATGCCATTTCGCTTTCAGGAGAACCTACAATGTATCCCAAACTTCCAGAGCTAATTAAATATCTAAAATCATTTGAAGCAACAAAATCAATCTTTCTTGTAACAAATGGGCAAGAACCAGACATGATTCAAAAATTACAAGATGAGGATGCATTGCCAACGCAATTGTATCTCTCAACAAATGCTGCAGATTATGAGTCGTTCATGAGGATAAACAAGCCAAAATACGATGACTCGTGGGAAAGATGGAATAGAACGCTCAGTATGCTAAAAGATCTGAAAACAAGAACGGTGTTAAGAATTACTTTGATAAGGGATTACAATGACCAGAAAGAGTCAATTCCACCGTTTGCCGAGATGTTTAGAAAAGCAAGTCCGCACTTTATTGAAATTAAATCATACATGCACATTGGGCGTTCAACTAACAGATTAGAACATGCAAACATGTTAGAAATGGAAGAAGTGAAAAGTTTCAGCGAGGAAATTGCTAAACAAAGTAAAATATTTTCAATCATGGATGAAAGTATTGTTTCAAGAATTTCAATATTGCAAAATAATGAACGATTTATAGATCGTTTTATTCCCACTTATGCAAATACCATCTAGAAAATTTTTTCAATGCTTTGAATCTGTGGGATAATTCATTCTTGTTATTCATTTCAGCAAATGTCTTTACTGAATTATTTGGAACAAAGATAGGATCATATCCCCAGCCCTTTCCTTTTTGCGTTTTAGATATTTTTCCAGCCAGTTTTCCCTCAAACGATTGCAAAGTTGTTTTGTCACAATAAGTAATAATTGAAACAAAATTTGCTTTTCTGCTATTTTTCAACAGATCAAGAATTCCCTTATTCCCAATTGTTTTGAAAACATACGATGAGTATGGGCCAGGAAATCCACCAATCGAGTCTATGAACAAACCATCATCTTCAATTATGATAGGTTTTTTGAATTTAGAAAATGCGTCTCTCGCTTTGGCCATTGCAATATTGCGAAGTGAGTTTGATTGGATTTCCTCTAAATTGGATTTTAAAAATCCAAGATCGATTCCTAGAGAACCCAAAATGGTCTTCGCCTCTTGATATTTGTGGACATTAGAAGATACAAAATATAGATCAAACGACTTGTGCATATCTTCCACGACCTTCTATTTCTGAGACCAGTTTAGTTATTTTGGCACAGTAGGCAGGGCCAACTATTGATTTGTATCCACTTAGGAAATTTTTCCATGAAGGTAGCATGATTTTGGCATGGGCACTGTTGAGAATTTCTCTAATTAATCTCAAGTCAACGGCATGATCTTCAGGTTTTATGGTGATTTGAGATAATCCAAAATCAACCACAAATACAGTATTTTGAGACAAGATAAAATTCGAAGTTGTCAAATCCCCATGCATGACTCCGTTCTTATGTAAGGTGCCGACCAATTTTCCGATATCCTTTGATAGTCCAATAATTTTTGATTCTGATAAATCGTGTACTGGTTTTCCAGGGATTTCTTGCATGGTAATTGATGTTTTTTTCAAATTTACAAAGTAAACAAGAGGTGTCCGGATTCCAAATGATTTTACAAGTGAGAGCATTTGAGATTCCTTGATAGTTCTTTGTTTACGAATTTTTGAATCCAATGAGGAGTTTCTGTATGTTTTGATTTTTCTAATTTTTAGAATTGCGTTAGAATTTTGCCATTTAGTTTGATAGATATCTGCCTCAGCACCCTTTTTTACTAATTTCATTAACGTTATATCCAGAGGAATTCAATAAAAATTAATCATGGATAAGGGTGAGAAAAGAATCAAACAAGAAGACTGCGGTGAAGATAAGCTAGGCGCAGGAATTTTAACATTAACAAACAAGAGATTGGCGTTTGATAAAACCAATGCGAGAATAATGGACTTTTCCAAACATTTTGGAGACACTGTTCTAGATATCTCATTAGACAAGGTAACAAAGACGTGGAAAGAGGGGCTATTCATGAAAAAAGTATGCTTTACAGCAAAAACGGATGAAGGTGAACAAACTTTCAAGTTCGGGGTTTTCAACACTAAAAGTTGGGTTAAAATTATCGAACAGACTATCAGTGAAAACAAAAATCAATAGTTGACTTTGACAGAATCCAATCTCCAGGACTGAGTAACAAAGGTGTCCTTTAATTTTACACCCGGTGTTATTTGGGATTCCAGCAAGCCAGTCCAGCAAATTTGACTTCCGCAATCACCAGCATACTGTAATGGGACGACAAAAAATTTACAGCCATGCCTCTTACAAACATCTTTCAACATTGCAGATAATCGTTTGTTAGCTGCAACTCCCCCAACAATCATTAATTCTTTTTTTCTTGTAAACGACAAAGCCCGTTCCACTGCCTCACTGATCATAGCAAATGCCGTCTCTTGAAGTGAGTAGCAAGCATCCACCTTACTTTGTAGTGCAGCAGATTTTGTTGCAGATAGCAATCCGGAGAAAGACACATCGTTGCCTTTTACGGAATACGGTAAAGAGACATAATTTGAAGATGCAGATGCCAACTCCTCAATATTTTTTCCGCATGGTGATGCAAATCCAATTGAACGTCCAAATTGATCCAGCAGCTGACCCAGAGTAATATCCAATGTCTCTCCAAATACCCTCCATTGCTTGTTTAGAAATGCCAGAATCATAGTGTGTCCCCCAGAGACCAAAAGTACAAGAGGGTTGGTTGAGCCAGTTAGCAATTTTCCCAATTCAATATGCCCAATTGCATGATTTACTGGATATATTGGAATTTTGTAGTAAGAGGAAAGGGATCTGGCGACTACTGCGCCCACACGCAGACATGGGCCTAGACCAGGTCCTGCAGCATATGAAACAATATCCAAATCTTTGACTGTGACATTTGCTTCTTGAAGACACTCGGAAAGCACTGAGGAGCTATTCTCAATATGATGACGAGATGCTTCGCGAGGATGAATTCCCTCCCCCTCCTCAGGGCGGTAAATTTTTCTAACATCTGAAAGAATTCTTCCTTTCTTCCCATGCTTTTCAATTATAGCACAAGAAAATGTATGAGCAGTGCTCTCAATTCCCAATCCCAGCATGTTACCCACGACTTAATGTAGAAACGATTTTGATAACATCGCCATTTTTGAGTTTTTGATCTCCGCTAATTCTTTGTTTAGTTTTACAATCTATGGCATGTAAGAATCCCTTTGCAATGTCCGCATGAATCAATCCCGCCAGATCTTTAGCAGTGGAATCTGGCGGAACTAATTTTGTATCAGGTAAAATAACACCGTCTTTGTTAGTTAGTTTAGTCTCATCTTCCACAGGATATACGACAATAAATTTCAGCAAATCAAAAACTGCAGCGTTTAGAATTTTTTGAATGCCTGTTGAATGAATCTTTGAAAAAACCGATTGGACTAAGTCAAGCGCTTTTTGTTGCGGCGGGAGAATTTCTTTCCCCTCAACAAGAGTAAACCCCTCATCACCGGAGGAATAATTTACAATTCCAGCTTTCGACGCTTTTCGTAGAAGTAATTCGGTTTCTGCACTGCACGGAATTACATTGTCAGAGATTTTTTTAAGGATGTCCAGATCCTGGCAAAGATCCGCTTTGTTTGCCGCAATAATCATAGGTTTTGTATTTTTTCTCAATTCCCTGACAAAGGTTTCAATATCATTTTCTTCCCATTCTTTTGGATTTTTGGTCATGAAGCCTAATTTTTGAAGAATTTCTTGAACTTGGTAATCCTTTATCCCCAATCCAGAAAATCTTTTTGCTATGCCATCAGTTAGCTTTGCACGTTTTTGATCTATCTCCCTAGTAATCTTATCCCATTCTCTTTTTAAAATATCTGCAAACCATTGATCAAATTCGTCTTGTACAAAAGCTACATCTTCCAACGGATCATGGGTTCCAACGGGGACAGATTGCCCTTGAATATCCGTCGTTCCTGCGATATCAACAACATGAATTAAAACTTCAGCCTGTCGTGCATCGTCAAGGAATTGATTTCCCAACCCCTTGCCTTCATGTGCTCCCGGAACTAATCCCGCAACATCAATGAGCTTTACAGGGATGAAACGTGTGCCATTTACACACAGTTCGTTGTCATGCTTGATTTCAAAATGTTTGCAAGCACAATCTGCTTGAACATACGCTACCCCCACATTGGGTTCAATTGTAGTAAAAGGAAAGTTTCCTGTTGCGACGGGCGTTTCGGTTGCAGCTGAGAAGAAGGTAGATTTACCAACATTTGCTTTTCCCAGTAAACCAATTTGCAATACTGTCAAAAATCCAATTCTACTTATTAGTATTGCAGAAATCGTTTAATCTGGTTAATCATAATTTCACATCATGTCAATAGTAATCACAGGCAATCCAGGGGTTGGAAAACACACGATTACACAACAGATTGCCGATAGAATGAAATTTCAAATAACAGATATCAATAAAATTGCAAAAGATTCAGGGCTTTTTGAAAAAAATGACGATACAAACGACATAGATGTTGAAAAACTGGAAAAATTACTCGGGCAAAAAATTTCTGAGAATAGTGTAGTTGTAGGACATTTGGCCCCATATGTTTTGAGAAAAAGCCAGGTAAAGACAGTGATAGTGTTGAGAAGAAGCCCTTATGATCTGATTCCGGTTTACAAAGATAGAAAATACTCGGATAAAAAAATCATGGACAATACAGGCAGTGAAATTTTAGGGATCATAGCAAATGACGCAATTGCCAAATTTCAAGAAAAAACATTTCAGGTTAACGTGAGTGGAAGAACAGTGGCAGAAACGCTTGAAAAAGTTATGAGCGTGATTGTGAATAAAGAGGGAAACGAGGAAGTGGATTGGCTTGGTCTAGTGACAAAAAATAACGATTTAGGAAAATTTTTTGCTGATTGATTAAATAACGCCTTTGAATCTGTATAGTTACTTGTTTGAAATCTCAAAAACGGATTTGGCTGGCAGAATTGGCACTCTCTATACAAACCATGGAAAAATCGAGACTCCGGCATTTGTTCCTGTCATTCATCCTGTCAAACAAACAATCCCATCTAAAAAAATTCGAGAGATGGGTTTTGATTTAGTAATCACTAATGCATACATTACAAGAAACAGTTATGGCGACGATGCAATTGAAAAAGGAATTCACAAAATAATTAATTTTGATGGAGGAATCATGACAGATTCTGGAGGATATCAAGTTCTTGAATATGGAGATGTTGATGTATCACCACCAGAAATGGCAAATTTTGAAAAAGGAATTTTAACTGATTTTGCTATTCCATTGGACAAACCAA
>JAQBHN010000012.1:0-2719 GCA_032127635.1 Nitrososphaerota archaeon | reverse complement strand
ACGTATGGCAGCTATGACATTGTAGCCGAATTTGCCACTGACTCTGCCTCCCAAATCAACGAAATAATCACATCCAAAATTAGAAAACTGTCCAAAATCAAAAGTACGATTACCCTCCGTGTGACAAATTAGCTTTTTTTGAGAACTGCAAACCCTGCACCCAAAATGACGATTCCTGCAATTATCATCTGCAAGCCGTAGCCGACCCACTCTGGATTTGAATACATGAATGATGACTCTGGCCCTACCATGGATCTTCCCTGCAGATGAAAAACAGAGCCGAATATTCCGACAACAGCGCCTATGATTATCAGGGTTCTTCCGCCTTTCACGACATTTTTTATCCGTTCTACTAAAAAAGGGTAAACAGAATTGATGATTTAACCAAATGATTTTCGGATTTGGTTTTTAATTATTTTCTTTTCAACTGATAAAGTGTCCAACTGGAATGATCAAAGGGAATCAGGCCTGCACAGTAATGTGGGACTGATCTTATTTGCCACCTCGGCATCCCTTGCCATCCTGCTGTTTCTGATTTTTCATCCGCAAATTGAGACGATTAACCGGGAATCCCCAATTCTCATCAATATCATGTTCTTTCCTGCCATGGCCGTGGGGTTTCTTTACGGGATTAAGATTACTGAGAGGGCCGTAAAGCCGTCGGAAATTCGCAGTCCGATTAAAAGATCAATTGTAAAAATATTCCTGTTCTTTTTTGTCATTGGTGGGATGTTTAGCTCTGTGAATTTTGCAATCAACGGTGGCAGTATAATGCCTGATGTTGATCTGATGGAAGAGGGACTGCTGCCTTGGGTAAATGATTTCATTACAGCTAACGGCGGTGCGACTTTTTTGATTCTCACAAGCATCGGCCTGATGGCATCTGCCACTAAAAGAATTGTGGGGATGAACACTGGCTTTGTAAACAGAATGGTTACGTTTGTTGGAACATTCGTATTCTTTACGATGCTTGTCTTGAGTTTTACAAAATCTGATCCTACGTCTTCTGGGGTATTCCTGTACACGTTCTATCAAGCTGGAATTGTAGGCGGGGCATTTTTTGCTATGAACCGTCTTACCAAAAATCAAAACATGCTAGAGGATTTCACAAACGGTTACTAGGCTATTTCCACTTTGACGGATCTACGTAAATTCCTGACGCTTCAGTATTGATTCTCTCTCTGTATTCTGTGCAATCATCTGGTACGAAATCATTTGCCTTGCACTCGTTAAAATGGGCAGTCTTGTCCCTTGCCATGTTATCTGCAAACAACACGTCGTCTGCTGTAAGAAGTGCAATCATTCCTATTGCTGCTAAACTGCCAGCTACCAAAATCATCGAGTACCCTGCTTTGGCATAGTTGTGAGGCTCTTTCATTTACGAAAAATCAATGACTCTTGAATTTAATCTTTTCAAGCCTGGTTTTTGCGATCTAACTGTTGGCATTAGGGAATTTTCTGGGAAAAGGTGAAAAGAAGGGTCCTCGAAAATACTATCATTGAGTATTCAGATTCTTCAATACACGTTTCTTGGACCCATCCCTCTTGAAGAGTGGGGCCCTCCGATGGAAAAGCTGGTCTACCTGGTGCTTTCCAGGGTGAGTGACAGATTCGACATTGTCTACGTGGGCAACTGCGAAAAGACTGATGACGAGTCGTTTTTTGCTCAGCACTCGCAACACAAATGCTGGATTGAGCATTCGGGCCCGGAGAAATCATTGCACTTGGCAATCCTGCCGCTTTTTGAATCCGGCCCTGAACGCAGGCAAAGCGTGTTCAAAAAAATAATTGCGCACTACAAGCCGGCTTGCAATTCTGCTGATGTTCCGGAGACAAAGTCTGACTATGTGGTGCGAAAATCTGAAAGCGCAAATTTGGACTCCGGCAAAGTCCCATGTCTCTGCTGTGGTGCTGAAATGAAACCTGAGAAGGTTCTTGAAAAGTCCACCCTGTTTAGATGCACGGGTTGTGGGCTGAGTGACACTAAGATGAATTGTTGATTTTGTTTTGAACGTCAAACAACTGCAGGGTTAACAAGTCAATGGCCTTCTTCAGGTGTTGAAATTCGTTTACTGAATGCATTTGACCTTCCACCAGCGCTCTCTGGATCCTGATTGAATTTTTTTGAAATTCATCCGATGCGACAATTTCCATGGCGTTGAGTCTTGACAGTATGTTGTCCAAATCCTTGATCATCTCATCTGACGGTTTGTGCTTGTCCATGACTGTGTGGACGTGATTTTGATATATGAATTGTTACAAAAGATCCTCGTCGATTTCCTGAATGGGATCTGCGTATTGCTGGCATGTGCAGTTTGGAATTTGGCATTTTCCGGCCTTGATTATTGATCTGCTGTCCGGATTTGTAATGTGTATCTGATCTGTATGGTGGCATCTTTTGCAATTCATGATGAGATTCCCTTTACTCCCAATTTTACAATTAAGGGATTAAGACTCCCCTTGCCTCTATTTCCGAGTCTTTCAGTTTCTTGAGTGCCTCGTTTGCCCTCTCCAGTGGGAATGACTGGGTGATTACCTCCAGGTTGTTGTCGTTGCAAATTTTGATCACCTGCTCCATGTCTTTCGTAGAGCCGATGAGCGTTCCTCTGATCGTTTTTTCTTCAAATGCCATGAATGCCGGATTTTTTCCCACCGTGGCAATTACAATCAGCCCCCCTTTTTTTACTGACTTTATCGCGGTATCCGTAACGATGTCTGC
>JAQBHN010000011.1:0-11845 GCA_032127635.1 Nitrososphaerota archaeon | reverse complement strand
TCTATTTTCATCTGATTCTGTGAGTGGGTCCAGCCCCCCCTCAGTATTTGTTGGATCTTACGATTATCCTAAGGTCTTTGTCGGTCCTATGGTCCCGCCAATTCACGGTGATACCAGTTTACTTGACAGTCCGGAAAGGTGGAAGGGAAAATCATTGGAAGACATCGTTAATTTCAGATTGAACCTGGTTAGGGGAATACAAAAAATCCCCATTGAGCAGACCGATGGCCGTTACATTGAAAATCTTCAAGAAGTTGCAATGTCGTCAAAACCTATTGACTCTGATCTGGTTTTTCAAAAAGCAACTTCCCCCAATGTCACTTTGGATGGAGAAAGTGCGCCTTTTGGCCCTATAGGGGAGATCAAATCCGCAAAATTTTCTAACACCTCTTCTGTCAAATCTATTGAAAAAATATACTATGATCGTGATTTGAAAGCACAAGATGCCGTATTGAATTTGTATAATTCCGGAATTGAAATTTCAAAAATTCAAAAATGTTTCAGCATCGGGATGCTTGGCCAAAAAAGAAAACTGGTTCCTACTAAATGGAGTATTACTGCAACTGATGACATCATATGCAAATCCCTTGCTGAAGACGTTCTCAATTTTAGCATGATTGATTCCCACAGAGTTTTTTCATATGACCATCTGGGAAATGTTTTCACGATTGTCTTGTTTCCTCATAGGTGGGTCTATGAAATGATTGAGGCTTGGCACTCTGATGGGACAATCGGCTTTGGATCTGATTATGAGGACGCTCGTGGCATTGATCACCCGCCTGCAATTGCCGGCGCATATTTTGCAGCAAAATTGGGCGTTTTGGAATATTTGAATAAAAATAAAATCCAATCCGGAGCCATTGTTTTGCGAGAAATTAGGCCAGAATATGCAATTCCTGTGGGTGTGTGGCAGGTTCGAGAAGGCATACGCGAGGCCATGAGCCAAAATCCTGTGCTTGCTGATGATTTTGAACATGCGTTACTTTTGGCGTCCAGCAAAATGAGCATCAGCAGATCCGAATGGCTTTCTCATGGAAACATTGTTGAATTGATGCGGCAAAAAACCATCTCTGACTTTTTTTAGATTTACGACAACTTCTTTTCCTTCCGATGGCATACATTAAATCATAGATTTTGACTGAAATAACATGATGAGCGGTGAAACGTCGGAACCTGCATTTTCTAATTACGGTCTATACACTATTCGCGATAATCTTGAGCTGTTTATGCCTAGCACTGAAATTAAAATTGAACGAATGGGGTCAAATGTTTTCTCTTATGTTAGAAACGACTCTGAATCCAATCTAGTTAAAAAGATAATTCCGGTTAAATCCGACGAACTTACAATTGAGATCTCTCCAATCCGCCCACTGAACTATCCTGCGAGAAGAACAAGCTATGTCTACTTGGAACTTGAGACGCCTGTTTTTTTGTCTGAACACTCTGCGGCTACTATTTTTGCTCGCTGCCCTATAGAAATTGGCGTATTTTTAGTTCATGACGGCCACAAGGACTCTCTTGATTGCTTTACCTGCGACCCCATAAATTCAAGATTCGCGCTTTATGGGGCGCCTGATTCTGGAACCTTGTGCAAATATACCAATTCTGAGATTGTTGAATCTTATGAAGACTCCACACCGTACGTTGATGCGGTTTTGGAAATAAATCTTCAAAACGAACTGGACGAGGGACACTCTGTTTCTAAAATTATTTTTCCAATCTTTGACAACTCTGTTTATTACAAGGATTCAAAGGCGATAATTGATTCTATTGAAGCTGTGTTGAAGAAAAAACTCACCTTAGAGGTCTTTGATGTTTCCAAAAAATCCATTCAGACTGATTGGACTTTGTCTCCGTCATACGTGCGCGATATGGTTGTCAAATCTATTGACATGGGTGTTGACTGATGGTTTTAGATTTCCTGCAGAGTCTAAGTGAAATAGAAATTGTAGGCGGTTTGACACTCCTATCTTTATTTGTCGGGGGAATAATAATGGGAGTCGGCATAATCCTTGCTAAGACTGTAAGGCTGCTTTTTACAAAATACTATGCGCCAAAATTATCCCAAGACACTGCCAAGAATTTTGGCAAGATCATCTATTTTGGAATAATAATTATTTCGTTTTTGCTGTTTACCTCTTCCACAGGCGTTGATTTATCGGGCCTCCTTGTGGCGGGCGGGATATTTGGAATTGTAATTGGTTTTGCAACACAATCTGTCGTTTCAAATTTGATTTCAGGGGTTTTCTTAATGCTGGAAAAACCCGCCAGACAGGGGGATTCTATCGAGCTCCCAAGTTTGAATATTTCTGGTGCTTTATTGGACATTGGCACTTTCTCTGTCCGAATAAGGCTGTTTGATGGAACAATCATGCGTGTTCCAAACGAATCTGTTTTCACATCTACTATTAGATCACTCACTTCCACTCCTGTAAGGCGTTCTGAATGTGTGGTTGGAATTGCGTACAAAGAAGACATTGACGCCGCTACAAATGTCATTAACAAAGAGATTCGCAAAACAATGCCTTTTGTTTTAATGCTGCCAAAACCCGAATTCCGCATAAAAGAATTGGCTGACTCGAGCGTAAATATTGAAATTTTGGTGTGGCATCCGAGAGACGATTGGGGAGAGGTGGCTCCAAAACTGCTCAAGGTTGTTAAAAAGGCTCTGGATGACAACGGAATAGAAATTCCGTTCCCTCAGCGCGTAATTTGGAATGCAAAAGAATAACTTTTTTATTTCTTTATTTCAATACTTGCATTGTTTTTAGCTGCTCTTTTCTTCTTAATCAAACTGAACATGATCATTCCCACATTGATAATTGAGATGATTTCAATCAAATCTACGCCGTACAAGAACCAATCAATTACGGGGTGAACTCTTGACACAATTCCCGCTTCTAGCATGATGTCTGCATTCCATATCATGTGTGGAATTTGAATGAATTGTATTATTGCAATGAGTATTACGCTACCTAGGATTTTGTTTTCATACCAGTTCCAAAACTTACTCCATGCGTTCATGTGATATTTTGTTTTTTAATTCTATTAAATGCCTCGAAAATTAGATTGGACTAATTAGATTCAGCTAATTAATTCAGGAACAAAAACAATTAGTGTGGGCTAATCTGTGTTCCAATTTCATTTTTCTGCTTTGATGTTTTCTTTTCGCATCCAAATGGTTTTTCCTTTATGATCGATTATCTCCACATTCATTTCATTTAATTTGTCGCGTATTTCATCTGCTTTTTCAAACTGTTTTTCTTTCCTGCATACCTCTCTGTTTTTGATTAGTTCGTCGATTTCTTCTTTTTCACTTTCTGTTATTTCTGGAATTTTCAATCCTAGAATTCCTAACATTCTTTTCATCTCTATTTTTATTGAATTGCCGTTCTCTTTTCCAAGTTTTTCTTCAGCGGCTAACCTGTTTGTTTCTTTTACTAGTTGGAAAAATGCGGATAATGCCAAGTGCGTGTTAAAGTCGCTGTCCAACGCACTATCAAACTCCGCGCCTAGTTTGCTGGTTAATTCGTCCATTCCTTCACTGTTTTCATTACTCGCATGAATTAACTCGTAATGGCAAGTCTCCACCTGTCTCCACTTTGTGAGATTTTCCTTTAACATTTCCTCGGAATAATCTATGGGTTTGGAGTAATGCCCTGACAAACAGAATAATCTGATGATGTTTGGCCCCCAGTTTTCTAAGACATGCTTGATTGATTTGACGTTGCCGATGGATTTTGACATTTTTTCCCCCTTGATTGTCACCATTCCAACATGCATCCAAATTTTTGCAAACTGACTTCCTGTACATGATTCTGATTGCGCAATTTCGTTTTCATGGTGAGGGAAAATTAGATCCCTTCCCCCTCCATGAATGTCAAAGTTCTCCCCGAGATACTTTACACTCATTGCGGAGCATTCGATGTGCCATCCCGGCCTTCCTTTGCCCCACGGACTATCCCATGTTGGTTCCGTGTCTGAGAATTTCCATACTGCAAAGTCTAGCGGATCTTTTTTTTGCTCATCAACTGCAATTCTTGAACCTGACTGGAGTTCGTCTGTTTTCTTTTTTGATAACTTGCCATAGCTTGGAAATTTTGAGACTGAAAAATAAACGCCGTTTTTTGAAGTGTATGCTATGCCTTTTTCAATTAGCTTTTCTATGAACTTGATGATGTCGTCTATGTGCTCTGTTGCTTTTGGATAGTTTGTTGCCCGCTTTACATTCAATCCGTCAAAATCTTTAAAATAATTTTCAATGTATCTGGTGCTGATCACTTCTGCCGTTGAATTTTCTGCCTGTGCCCTGTTGATGATTTTATCGTCCACATCTGTGAAATTCTGAATCAATTCTATCCCTATCCCTTTGTTTTCAAGATATTTTCTGAGAACGTCGAAAACTATGATGGTTCTGGCATGCCCTATGTGGGATTCGTCATAAACAGTTACCCCGCAAAGGTAGATTTTTACATTTTTTGAAACGTCTAGCTCTTTCTCTGTGTTGGATAAAGTATCTTGTATCTTCATGGTTGTTCGCTGTCTGGTTTTTGTGATGGCAATCTTTTATGTTCGCTGTTTGCATTTAGCCGACGGATTTTTTCTATGATCTCTCTGTCTATCTGGGTGATTTTTTCTGTTTCCTCGACTGTTGATTTTTTCTCAAGCAGACAATACAGGATGGAGTCGATTTCCTCGTATGGCACTCCTAGTTCTTTTTCTGCCTCGTGCTCTTTCCATAAATGCGGGCTGCTTTTCTTTGAGATTATGTTTTCTGGAACTCCCAAATATTTTGCAATTTCCCTTACCTGAAGCTTGTATAGTGAGATGATTGGCGTGATATCCGATGCCCCGTCCCCAAATTTTGTAAAGTACCCAATCATGTGTTCACTTTTGTCGCTTGATCCTAATACGAGATAATTTTTAGCGTTTGCATAATAATACAGGATGTTAGTTCTGACCCTTGCGCGGAGATTGCCTCTTGATTTCTCATTTGGTTCAAGGTACATTGCATATTCGTTGATGATTGGTTTTATGTCTATCAACTTGTATTCTATTCCAGTTAACGCAATCATCTTCATTGCATCTTCAGTTTCAGAATCTGGCGTAATGGCGGTGTCTGGCATTACTAATGCGAGTGTTTTGTCTTTTAGTTTTCTTTTACAAATGTATGCTAGGACTGCAGAGTCAACGCCCCCACTTAATCCCAATATCACTCCGTTGGCATGGCTTTTTTCCACCTGATTTGATATGAATTTTTCAATTGTCTCTGTGATGGAAGCGTAATCTTGATTTGTAATTTCATTGATGATGTCTTGATTCAACACTTAGATTTTAGAATGTGCGAGAATAAAACTTATGCCTAATATTGAATCTTGATTAGTTCATTTTGAACACACATTGTTCAATATACCAATTATGTGCAGACAAATTACAGAAAAATCTGTGCCCAACATAACCCATACCTAGCACAAGGGAAGGGAAAATTTGTCCCTTCTCTTTGCATTTAATTTTACTATTCTAATATCTCAAATGACGTTGATGCAATTTCTATGTCGCGATATTTTAAAATCACTTGGTGAACCCCGACTTGAGAATCACTTGTAATGTGAAGTAATGTGTATATCTCTCCTTTCTTTGATGCATATGTGTGGATTTCCTCTTCAGAATTGTCTGGAGAAATTATGCTGATTGTAACTTGCTCCCCTCTGCTGTAGTCCTCAACGTATCCTAAAAATACAATTTCTTGATAGTTGTATTTTGATGATGGTTGTTGGAACTGTTCTTCGTCAACTTCTATGTATGTTATTTTGGCCTCTTCTGCAAAAGCAAACTGCGTGATGCCTACAATCATGATTCCTAACAGCACTGGGAGAATTATCTTGCTTTGCATGCTTTCATTCCTTTTTTCAGCATAAAAGAAGTGTGCGAACATTCCAACTCTGGAAGTTTATGTTTTTTGTCATTTTATGAGATTACACAACCTGTGACCCGTATGCGGTTGTATTTTTTTGAATTTACAAGGTATTTTTGAAATTAAATGTCTATGTATATGCCGTCATCTCTGGCTTGTACTGGGTATGTTTCAAGTTTTACGTCTTTGAGATAGTCTGTCAATTCCCCTGTCTTGATGTTGTAATGCCAAAAATGCAGTGGACATTCTACGATATTCCCTTCCAGTTTTCCAGGTGCGATTGACCCATCCTGATGAACGCAAAGATCGTCCATCGCATGATATCCGTCTTGATTAAAAACTGCTATTTGCTTACCGTCGACTTTGAAAGCTTTCCCTCTCCCTTCTGCCACTGCTCCTTTGTCTGCAATTTTCTTCCAAGTCAATATTTTTGTGATATCCTTGTCATTTATTTACATTCGCATGATAGAATTTTATACGGTGATTCACGTGTGTTGTTATTGAGTAAAGTAAAGACTAGTCCTAAATTGATCAAAGAGGGCAAACTATCCTATGAATGGGCAAGATCTCACATGCAAATTTTAGATAATACCATTAATCGATTAAAAAAATCAAAACCTCTCAAGGGCATCACTATCGGTTTTTGTCTACACGTTACAAAAGAGACATCTGTTTTACTTATTGGTGCTAAAGAATTAGGCGCAACAGTTGCAGTTTGTGGTGGTAATCCTTTAACCACTCAAGATAATATTGCAGCATTTTTGGCATCTGAGGGCATCCATGTTTATGCATGGCATGGCCAATCTGTCAAAGACTATGATTGGTCCATTGATCAGGTGCTCAAACATAAACCAACTATTCTCACTGATGATGGTGCAGATATGAATATCAAAGCACACTTTGATAAGCGATTCAAAGATATGAAAGTCCTCGGCGCAACTGAAGAAACTACTGCAGGTGTAACTAGAATTAGAGCTGTAGAAAATCAAGGCAAATTGAGATATCCTGTAATTTTAGTTAACGAGGCATATACTAAACACATGTTTGATAATCGATATGGTACTGGACAAAGTACTATTGATGGTTATTTGCGTGCAATGAATTTACTTATAGCGTCAAAACGTGTTGTAGTTGTCGGCTATGGCTGGGTTGGACGTGGTGTAGCATCAAGATTCAATGGAATGGGTTCCAAAGTAATTGTAACTGAGGTTGATCCAGTAAAAGCCCTTGAAGCTCACATGGATGGATTTGAGGTAATGCCAATGGCACAAGCAGCAAAACTTGGTGACATGTTTGTTACCTGTACTGGAATGACTAGTGTAATTAGAAAAGAGCATATTTTAAAAATGAAAGATGGCGCCATTATGGGTAATGTCGGTCACTTTGATCTTGAGATTGATGCTGAGTTTTTACTAAAGAAATCAAAATCTGTTAAAGAAGTTAGGCCTACACTTGATGAATGTGTTTTACAAAATGGCAAAAAGGTTTACTTAATTGGAAAAGGCCGTCTTGCTAATTTAGTTTCTGCAGAGGGACATCCGCCAGAGGTTATGGCTCAATCCTTTTCAAATCAACTCTTGTCTGTAATGTATATTCTTAAAAACCATAAAACAATGGAAAATAAAATTATCGACGTTCCTAAAGAAATTGACATTCAAATTGCATTTGATGCATTAAATGCAATGGATGTTAAAATTGACAAGCTTACTCCTGAGCAAGTAAAATACGCAAATAGCTGGTAATTTTTAAATTAATTTAGCTAAATTCTTAACCCCACTCCCGTCACTGACTAATATCAAATGAACAAAAGAGCTATCATTACAAGTGCGTTACCCTATGCAAATGGCGAGATTCATTTGGGACATGTTGCATCTACATATCTTCCAGCAGACGTAACTAACAGATTCCTGAAAATGAATGGAGTTGAGTCATACTATGTTTGTGCGTCTGATGATTTTGGAACCCCTATCCTGATTCAATCCGAAAAAGAGGGAAAAACCCCTGCCGAATACGTGGCTCACTGGAATAAGCGAGACTATGATGACTTTACGGCATTCAATATCAAATTTGACTATTTTTACAAAACTAGCTCTCCTGAAAATATTGCCTTCGTTCAAGATGTCTTCAAAAAATTAAATGATTTAGGGCATATTTACGAAAAAGAAATCATCCAATTCTATTGTAATAATGATAAAAAATTCCTGCCTGACCGATATGTGAAAGGCATCTGCCCCTATTGCAAGGCTGAGGATCAGTATTCTGATCTTTGTGAAAGTTGTGGCCGTGTACCTGATGAAATCACTGATCCAAAATGTTCCCTTTGCGGGCAACCCCCAACTAAAGAAAAAACAAATCATTATTTTTTCAAACTCAAAAATTTTGCCGATTCCTTGGCAAAATGGTTAGAAGAAAACCAACACCTGCAAAAAGACGTTAAAAAATATGTGCAAAATTGGATTAAATCGGGATTAATTGATTGGGATATTACACGAGATATTCCTTGGGGGGTGCCAGTACCGCTTGATGGTGCAGAAGGCAAAGTTTTCTATGGTTGGTTTGATAATCATTTAGCATACATTTCTACTGCAATAAAATTTCTTAATGACAAAGGAATCGACGGAAAGGAATTTTGGAATTCTGCTGACATTTACCATTTCATTGGAAAAGATATTGTATATCACCATTATCTTTTCCTGCCTGCGATGAGACTGGGGATTAACTCGGAATACAAGCTTCCTGACTACATTCCAACTCGAGGACATCTGACTTTACAATCAAAGAAAATTTCAAAAAGTAGGAATTGGTATATTGGTTTGAAACAATTTTTGGAATATTATCCGTCTGACTATCTTCGGTTCTATCTTATTTCCATAAACCCATATTCACAAGATGACTTGAATTTTGATTGGGATGATTTTACAACTAGAATTAATTCGGAACTGATTGGGAATCTTGGAAATTTTGTTAACAGGGCGCTTGGATTCACCAAAAAAGCGTTTGATGGGATAGTCCCAGAACCTGATTCTTTTGACGAAAAAGATTCTGAAGCGGAAGAAAAAATAAAAAATCTGTCTGCTGATGTGGGTTCGCTTATGGAGCAAAATCATCTTGACAGGGCTTTGAAAAAAATCATGGAGTTCTCGTCTTTCTTCAACCAATATTTTCAACACAAAGAGCCTTGGAAAAAAGGTCCTGGGACTGCAAACTGCGTGTATCTTTCAGTAAATGCTGCAAGAGCCATGTCCGTAGCCCTCTTCCCATTTCTGCCTGAATCTTCACAGAAAATTTGGGAGCAGCTGGGATTGGAAGGGGAGATAAGCAAATCTTCGTGGAGTGACATGTCGATATTGGGAATTGCACCTGAACATGTGTTGGGCGAGGCGTCTCCAATATTTGCAAAAGTGGAGGAATCCGATGTTGAAAAACACAAAAGCCAACTGGGTCCGTCTGAGTAATCATGAAACCCGTCCCGAGAATTTCCACAAGGGGTTACTATGATCTTTCTAGCGGGGCGACGCTGAAAAACAACTCATATTACACATATCCAAAAAATGATTTTAAAAAATTAGCCAATTCGCAGGAAATTACAATCATGATACACGGGTTAAGAAATGACAATGCCGGAGCTGTCGCCAAAGTCGTTTTAGCCCAAAAACAATTACGAAAATTGGGATATGCTCATCCTGTAATTGGATACAGCTATGATTCAAACACCACTGGCGCGCATTTGATCAAACATGCAAAGCGCGCTCTTGCTGTAGGCCAAAAAATTGCAGTAAAAAACGGGAGAAATCTTGGAAAGTTCATTGAAGATTTCAAGGAGACTAGCCCTAAAACCCGAATAAGGCTGATGGGGCATTCTTTAGGCTCCCAGGTAATCTTGAGTGCTCTGGAATATCTTGCAAAAAAGAAAAAAAATATCGGAATTGTAGAGGGGGCATATTTTTTTGGCGCGTCGATAACTGAGGACGTCCCGTCTTCCAAAAAATACGGAAAAATTCTCCAATCCGTGATTAATTCAAAAATAGTAAACCACTATGCTCCTAAAGACGAAGTCCTTCTGTGGGCAAACAAGGAAAAATATGTCAACGGTCCCCTTGGTCTAAACGGCGCAACTGGCAAACCTGTAAGAAAATACAGCCAAAAATTAGTCAGGCCAAAAAACCACCGCTTTGCAAGCTATGCCCAGGTTTTGAATTCGTATCCGTAGTCATGCTGAACGCGTAGGTTCAGTATGATTCGTACGTCAGTCTTTTATATAAAAAATGAAGTTCATATTTTATTATGAACACAAGCATGGGCTCCTCCAGCGGCAAATCCATTTTGTACCATCTTCATATTTTGGACGAACAATATGACGTGCTTGCTGATCTTTCAGATTACCCTTGCTAGCCCCTAGAATGATTTTTAGATAACTTCCCTCAAAATGATTCATGAATGGAATAAACTGCGATAATTGTTTCAATGGATACAGACCTGGACAATTAATTGCATGTGATCAGTGTGGTTCAGAATTTTGTGATAGTTGTATAAAAAATCACAAACACTGAAGTTTGATATAAAAAAATTCAAAACTTCATAAGATCCGTTTCTGACCAAAACTTATGGTCAGGTCTGTGAATTTTGTGGTTTTAGGTAAGCAGGATATTGCAGTTGAATTTGGGAAGAAGGGCACTGAGACTGATCTTACACTGTATGATAGAAAAGAATCAGATATCATCAAAACCTGGGTTGTCCCTAGCGGATTTCCGGATAAAATACAACCTTTGTTTCAGGCAATCAATCTGGCAGAATATGTGATTTTACTTGTTGACAAATTGGATAAATTCACGGGGGAGCAAATCATTGCACTTGACTCGCTAAAAAAAGAAAAGGGAATTCTATCCCACACCTTTGATGTCGACGAATCGAAATTGAACATGATGATCAAAGGAACAGTAGTTGAAAATTATGTGAAGGTTGATCAAGACAAAATCAAAGAGGAGATGGATAAATTGGAACCCATTACAAATGATGACCCTCCTGAGATGGTGATTGATCACTGTTTTGATGTAAAGGGCGTCGGAACGGTGATTTTAGGCAAAGTGACAAATGGCACTGTAAAACAATATGACAATTTGAAACTGTATCCTGCAGGAATCGATGTCTTGATAAAATCAATTCAGATGCATGATGATCCGGTGGGTGAGTCTGTATGCCCTGCAAGGGTGGGACTGGCAGTTAAGGGTGCAAAGCCAGATGAGGTTAGCCGTGGAGATGTAATTTCTACAGAGGGCGCAGTTGATGTTAAAACTGAGGTTGAACTTGATTTTCAAAAAAGTCCCTTTTACAAAAATGACATTGCAGAAAATCAAGGGTGTCTGGTCAGCATCGGATTGCAAATCAAAGCTGCAAAATTCACATCGATATCCCCACTGAAACTTTTATTTGAAAAACCCGTCGTGTGCAAGAAAGGCCAAATCGCTGTCATTTTAAAACCCGAATCCCTTACAATTAGAATACTTGGAAGCGGAAAAATCCAATAGACTGGTTTAATTAAATCAAAAATTATATCTGAAGCATTATGGAACCTGCACGCTCATGTCCTATTTGCCCTAAATGCGGTTCAAAACGATTCGTCAGACTTCCCGGCGAAAAGGTCACTGTCAAATGCCGTTCATGTGATCGAATAATTGAAATTTAATCCATGGTTAATATTTGCAATATTCTTGTCAGAATTATGGCAAAAACATGGAAAGATGCCGATATCAATCTTGATCTGATTAAGGATCAAACAATCGCTGTAATTGGTTATGGAATCCAAGGTGATGCACAAGCAAACAACATGAAAGACTCTGGTCTTAATGTGATAATCGGTCTTAAGGAAGGCGGTAAAAGCTGGAAAAAGGCAGAAGCTGACGGTCACAAAGTGATGTCTGTTGCAAATGCAAC
>JAQBHN010000010.1:0-12225 GCA_032127635.1 Nitrososphaerota archaeon | reverse complement strand
CAGAAAAAGACTGCAGCTAAAAAGAGACCTGCACAGAAAAAGACTGCAGCTAAAAAGAGACCTGCACAGAAAAAGACTGCAGCTAAAAAGAGACCTGCACAGAAAAAGACTGCAGCTAAAAAGAAATCTAGACGCTAATCTTTAGAACTCGCATCGAATTATGCTCTACAATCTAGGTATGGATTATTTTATAATTTTTAAAACAAACATCCTGGGTTGACAATCCAAATCTCTGGATTGATTGCACTTTTTTCATAATTGATTTACCGTTACGTGTTATTTTGCAACAGTTGGCACGTTTATCAATAACTGGTAAGCACAGAACTTCATTGAGCGGCGAGGCAATACGTCCGTTTATAGTGTTAGATGAGATTAAAAAACAAATTGACTAGTTTCAATAATGTGACTGTAAAGGATTATGGAAAAATAAAAAGGGGCTTGAAAAAATCATTCAAAACAATTCCTTGTCTGAGTGATGACAGATCTGTGGTTGAAACTTTTGATATAATTTCGGGGGATTCCAAATTCCCAATAACCTATTTCAAAACAAAGACCCTCCAAATTCGAGAAGAATCATCTGATAGTTCTAAAAAAGTAATCGAAGCAATTCGAAATATTTTGGATGTTGCTTCTTAGAATCTGAATTTCAGTTAATCCTTGAATTTCTAATTGGCTATAGTTGCAACTGGTGTGTATATAAAATAAAATAAATTTTGCAACGTAACTAATCTATTCAGGATTGATATCCATCTTACCAAATTTACCTTTGGTTAGGGATACTTCGCCTTTGAACTCATTGGTATATCCATTTGTAATGACGACTTTATCTCCAACATTTACTGCTTTGATATCGTCACCCCACAAAGTGAGTTTCATTTGGTTTTCTTCAGATTTATCTTCGTTAGCTATTACTGCATCGCAAACATCCACTGTCCCACTTCCACTTTTGAGATTTACAGTTCTTGGTTCGCCTTTGCTTATGACTTCTGCATCAACATTAACTCCGCTTCGCATTTTCTTTGCGTCGGAAATTGGTATGTATTCTGACATTATTTTTGAGTCCATGGCGCACGATTATAAGCTTTGTTAAAAAATTAATCAAATTACCGATCAAATTTTCAATTTGCCGCAATAGTAATCGAGAAATATCGGTCATTACACAATCTCGTTGCAGAGGTATCGAAGCCCGGTCAACCGAGAGGGACTCAAGATCCTCAAAATAGGAAATCCCTTCTCTCAGGAGTTCGTGGGTTCGAATCCCACCCTCTGCACTAAATTTTAATCAGCACTGACATATTTTGTAAAATTTTTAAAATTATGCTACGATTGTCTTTACTCTGGTGACTGAATGTCTTGAAATTTTCTTGTGCATATCGGCAATTTGATCGTCCTTGAAGGACAAATTGCATCTGAAACACTTCCAAATCATTTCGGTCATGTGTTAATCAGGCATAAATAACTTATAAAGATATTGCATGATTGATCCAATTTGTTACAATACCTGATCATTGATCTAAAAAACATGTAATTTTTATAATTTTTTAGATCATAATGAAATTTTTTCATGACTAAATGCAAATCCAAGGGTTTAGAAACAAAAAATGTTCTATTATTTTTGAAAGATGTTTGATATTTTTGAAATTTTTGGAAAATTTTCATATTTTGGAATTTTTCTTGCATTAATTGGAGTAAACTCATCTCCAATCCTGATGCCTCCTAGCTGGATCATTTTGACATCGTTTTATCTTCTTGATCCGACCCTGAATGTGGTAATTCTTGCCATGGTGGGGGCTACGGGAGCTACCATTGGCAGGTTTATTCTTAAACGGATTAGCGTGATCTTTAGAAGATTTGTTGCAGAGGAACAAAAAACCAACCTTGATGTGATTGGGGATTATCTGAATCGAAAAAAATACGGCTATGTCATTGCATCTTTTTTGTTTGGCGCAACCCCGCTTCCAAGCAACATGCTGTTTATCGCTTACGGGCTGATGCGTGCAAAGAGTATGGGAATTTATGTCGGATTTTGGTTTGGCAGGACCATTTCATACATAATTATGATCCATTTCGGCAATGCCGTTTTGGCTCCTTTCTTAGAGATATTCGAGGATCGTCTAACTGGAATTTTATTAATCGACGCCGCTGGCATTGGATTAATTGTCGTTTTTGCATCTGTCAATTGGACTCTTTTAATAACTCAGCGGAAAATAAAATTTGTCAGGCCAAAAATATGGAGATTCTAAATGAAAGTCACTGATTCAATCAAAAATGAAGTCAAAGAAATAATGGATGAAGACCCTGCGCATGATTTTGAACATGTCATGAGAGTATACAAAAATGCTCAAAAAATCTGCAAGTTAGAAAAGGCAAATGAGAAACTGGTTCTTGTCTCTGCACTGTTACATGACATTGCCTCCTATCCAAAATCTGACAAGCGTTCTAAACTGTCTTCGATCCAAAGTGCAAAAAAGTCAGAGCAAATTTTAAAAAATTATGACTTCTCAAAAGATGAAATCGGAATAATTTCCGACGCAATACGTGATCATAGCTTTTCCCAAAATAAAACCCCCGCGTCTCTTGAAGGAAAAATTCTTCAGGATGCTGACAGGTTGGATGCGTTGGGTGCAATAGGTATTGCAAGAGTTTTTGCTACGGGCGGATCACTCAAGCGACCGTTTTACAACATTGACGACCCTTTCTGCAAAACAAGAACGCCTGATGATAAAATTTGGACTGTTGATCATTTCTTTCAAAAGTTACTCAAGCTGGAATCTTTGATGAATACCGAATCTGGCAAGGCCGAAGCGAAAAAGAGAACTGCTGTGCTAAAGGAATTCTTAAAACAACTAAAGCAGGAAATTTAGCCGTAATCGACATATCTGTCGTAACGAATCTCAATCTCCTTGCTCTCTCCTGATTTTATCTTGGCATATTCCTCATTTTTTCTATGTTCGATATACTTGCAAATTTCTGCAAATTCCACATCCTTTGGATACGATTCAAAGACAGGCTCAACTAGGCGTAAATATTCCAGTGTTTTCTCTCTGAATTCTTCTCTGGTTGGTTTTTTGATTCCTTTCATTCTAAACCAGACTGCACTCCAACTTGCCCCTACAACGTGTGGCAATAAGTCAAATGCTCTTTGAATCTCAAAACGCTCGTCGTTTCTCATGATTCCTGAAGAAATCTTGAAGCTGATTTTGCAAAATATGTTACTATCATGTCTGCTCCTGCTCTTTTAATCGAATATAGAATTTCAAGTGTGATGTCCTTTTCATTTACATAACCTAGCTGTGAAGCAGCTTTTACCAATGCATATTCCCCAGACACACTGTATGCTGAAACTGGAACGTTGTATTTTCTTCTTGTCTCTGAAATTAAATCCAGATATGCCAGTGCTGGTTTAATCATGACAATGTCAACGCCTTCTTGGATGTCTGTTTCCACTTCCATCATTGCTTCTCTTGCATTTGTATATGGAACTTGGTATGTCTTCCTATCTCCGAACTTTGGAGCACATTCTGCAGCATCCCTGAATGGTGAGTAAAAGTTTGAACGATGTTTGGCAGAGTGTGACATTATGGATACGTCAGTAAATCCTTCATCGTCTAGTGCTTTTCGTATTGCTGCAACTTGACCGTCCATCATTGCAGATGGTGAAACGGTGTCGACTCCTGCTCTTGCTTGGCTGATTGCAATTTTTGCAAGCGTTTCCAGGCTGGTATCGTTATCGATTTTATTTCCTTTGATGATTCCACAATGCCCCGTGGATGTGAATTGACATAGACAAACATCAGCCATAATTACTATTTTATCCCCAAATTTTTCTCTGATCTGAGAAATTGCTTTTTGAACAATTCCGCTGTCGTCAAAAGCAGAACTTCCAGCTTCATCTTTCTGAGAAGGAATTCCAAATAGCATGATTGCCGGAATTCCTAAATCTATTATTGATGCAACTTCATCATTGACATCGCCTAATGGCAGCCTTTCTATTTCTGACATTGATTCAATCTTTACTCTTTCTTTCAAATCTTCCTGAACAAATACTGGGCAGATGAAATCTTTTGGAGAAAGCGTGGTCTGTTGAACTAGCTCTCTCATCTTATCTGATGTTCTCAGTCGACGTAGACGTCTAGTTGGAAACGACATGGTGAAATTCTCTTTAGGTAAAATATAATCCTAGTCTACTTGATTCTGTTTTTTATAGTCAAACAGTTTGCTTGCCATCTCTGCAACCTCTGAATTGCCCTGTTCCGACGCTTTTCTGATGTTGTTCATCGGGGTTGAAACAATGCTTTCCACAATCGCTTTTGTCAACTCGTCTATGATTTTGATCTTCCTCTCATCTTTTTCATCAAGCATTTGAAGTGCTTTTTGCAACTCCTTTTCTCTGAGATTCTCTATGTTCTTGAACACGTCTTTTACAAGTGGCTCTGCATCTAGTCTTTTCATTGAGGCTTCTAATACAATTACTTCCTCATTAATTATATTTTCAACTGTTTTTACCTTGTTCAATCTGGCATTCATGTTTTTTTCCACCATCTCTGCAATTTGATCTAGGTTCATCAGTTTTACCCCCCCAATCGTTGCGACTTTTTCGTCGACTGTTCTGGGATTGGACAGATCCAAAATCATCATTCCATTGCTTTTATTTTTCATGGCTTTTGTAATTCTTTCATTTGTGACAAGAAAGTATGGTGCAGTTGTTGCTACAAAAATCACATCATAGTTGTCAAATCTTGAAAGGACTGCTTCAAACTTGACTGGATTCCCGCCCATCGTTTCACAAAATGTTTCTGACCTTCCTATCGTCCTGCTTGTGACGTCAAATGAGTAGCCCCTCCTCTGTAACGATTTTGCAACAAGAGTTGATACTTCTCCAGTTCCAATCAGCAACACTTTCTTTGTTTTTAATTCGTCAACATTTTCTTCTGCAAGCTTTACTGCCATGGATCCGACTGAAATTCCTCCGGCACCAATTCCGCTAGAATTTCTGATTCTGGTCCCAATTCGAATCGCCTTATCGAATAATGTGTTGAGATGTTGCCCTGACGCTTTTGCTTCTCTGGCAGATGTGATGGAGTTTTTTATTTGTCTTAAAATTTGCTCCTCCCCTAACACCATGGAGTCTAACCCTGATGTCAGCTTCAGCAAATGATGTAGCGCGTCATGGTTTTCCACGAATTCCATATTTTCATTAAATGCTTCTTTCTCAAGCCCTGTGATCGTTGCCCATGTTTTCTTGATCTTGTCTAAATCATATGTTTTAGATTTTCCAAATAATTCGATTCGGTTGCATGTTTGAATAATTACACATTCGTCCAGCCCTGAGTCTTTTTTGAATCGCTCATACGCATTATTCATGTCCCTAATTGTAAATTTTTCAAGGATGTGAATTGGTGAGTTACGAAAAGTAACGCGTGCATTGATGATATTTTGATTCATTTCCAATTTCTCAATATTGTCCTGGCTCGCTTTTCAGCTTTTTTTATCTGACCGTCTTTTATTAACTGATCAATCTCATTATCGCCCATGATACTACGTAGGCATTCCCTTCTTTGGTCTTGAGTGGATATGATTTCTTTGGCTAACTCCCTTGCCATTTTTTGAATCCTGATTTGAGCGATGTCTTCTTTGGTGATTATTTTTTTGAACAGTTTTTCTGACTTGTCTTTAATTTTCTTTGACATTGCAGGACTTCTTCCCCCAGTGAAAATTGCAATTTGTATGATGTTTTCAAAATCAATTATTGCCGGATTTGAAAAGTCACTGTCTTCTGGACTGTCAGAACTGTATACCATGATGCCTCTCTTTTTTGCATCTTTGATGATCATCTGATTTATTTTTCCGTCGTCTGTCGTCGTAATGATCAAATTGGGTTTTAGTTTTGAAATGAATCCAGTGTCTGTAATTTTTTGCTTCATTAATTTGATTTTTTTAGATTTGGCCAGCTCGCTGATTTGAGAATTTACTGAGTCGCTGATGACTACGATGTCGCATTCTTGTTTTAGTGCCGAGGCGATTCTCTTCTGTGCCTCATTTCCTCCCCCCACGATGATTATTTTTTTATTTTGAAGATTAAGATCAACTATCATCGATCAAATGAACTCCAGTTTCTATTTATGTATTAAAAATCGGAGCGTAAGATACTAGCTACATTTTTAATTGAACAGCAGGTTATTGACATATTGTCTTCTCTCGATGAATCTGACAAGGAACTTCTAAATGAAATTCAATGGACTTTTCCGCTTGTAACAAGACCTTTTGATGCAATTGCCAAAAAGTTTGATACCACCCCCGAGGAGACCAAATCACGATTAAAAAAGTTAAAGAAAATTGGGGTTCTGAGACAACTAAGTGCAATTTTTGACACGAGAAAACTCGGTTACACGAGTTCTCTAGTTGCTATGGAGATTGAATCTGACAAATTAGAACACGTTGCAAGCAAAATTAACGGCCATCCCGGCGTAAGTCATAACTATGAGCGAGATCACGAATTTAATCTCTGGTTTACTTTAGCTGTTCCCCCTGGTGCTGATTTGAAATCTGAGCTTGAAAAATTCAACGTTCTGAAAGGAATCAAAAAAGTCAGAATGCTACCAACCTTACAGCTATTCAAAATCGGTGTCAAACTTGACATGGTGGATGACAAGAAACATGATGTTGCACCTACTGAGGAGAAAAAAGAAATTAAAAATGTTGAATTTATTCCGACTGAAGACGATAAAGACTTCATCCGTGAATTGCAGAAAGACATGGATATCGTCGACGAGCCTTTTGTCCTTGCGGCAAAAAATCTTGGAATCACTGAGAATGAATTATTTGAAAAAATGAGATATTACGAGGACATTGGCGTCATGCGAAGATTTGCTGCTATCCTGAGACATAGACAAGTGGGATTCACTGCAAATGGCATGATTGTATGGAAAGTTCCTGAAGACAGAATTAAACAAGTCGGGGAAACGTTAGGCTCATTTCCACAGGTAAGTCATTGCTATGAGAGACCTACATATGCTGATTGGCCTTTCAATGTCTTTTCCATGATTCACTGCAAAACCCATGATGAGGCACATGAGGTGGCAAAAACAATTCAAGAACAGATCAATGTGGATGAATATGACATTCTTTTCAGCACCCGTGAATTCAAGAAAACGCGCGTTGAATATTTTGTAGAAAACTCATTCAGCTTGGAAGAATCAATTTCGGCATCTTAGAACTCGTTTTTATCATGTCCCACGACATGAACTGTGCAAAAGTATTGATCATTCATGTTGCAATAGTATGTGGAGTCATCCCCGCATTCCCTGCATGGCGGCTTTTCATCCAGTTCTGATAATCTGGTGTGGTAGACCTTGCTTCTGGGTGTGACGTTTGAGTTTTTGTAGATTCTTGTTAGGTTAGAATAGTACTCTAATTCCTCGGGGTTTAGTTCTTGCTCGTTTTTGATTTTTTTAATCATGGACTCCCATTTTTTGTATTTGCCGATTTTGGCAAGTTTCATCTTTTCAATGATCTCAACTGTCTTTTCAGAATCTATTGGGGCGCTCATTTACAGATTAGTTTGTTTGAGGCGTTGCTTTTAATTCGTACGAGGGCCAAGTGCTATACAACTCGTCTACTTCTCTCATGTCCGAGTCTGAAATGTATTTTCCGTCCGACATTTCGGCATAGCTGACAACTTCTTCCTCGCTGATCATTGTTGGAAGCACAGTTGCAAATCCTTTCTTTGTCATCATGAATTTCATTGCAAATTCAGTAACGCTCAGTCCGTTCCTGTCCGCAATCGGTTTGAACTGTTCGACTTTTTCTAACGACGCCTTTAGCCACTCTCTTTTTCTTACTGACCTGTGATCATTATCGTCGAATTTAGTGTCCGCATTCACTTTTCCCGTCAGAATTCCTGACGCCTCTGGAACTCTTACCAGGATGCCCACGTCTTTTTCTTCCGCTCTTTTCATCAGCTCGTTTCCCGGAGTTTGCTCTAGTATGTTGTAGACTGTTTGAACCGCGCTGAGGTTTGGCTTTTCCATCGCTTCCATCCCTTCCTGCGTCCATCCAATTGCAGGACCTAGAGCAACTTGATATGTTTTGATGGAACCTTCTTTGACAAAGCTGTCTAGTACGTTGAATATTGAATCGTCTCTTACATCTTTTAGTTTTGGATTGTGTACCCCGTACATGTCAACGTGATCCGTTTGCAACCTTTCCAAGCTGTTTCTCAATGCCATTCTGGTGAAATCTTCGTCAAATCTTTGCGGGAGTTCCTTGTGCCCTATTTGTTCGACGTCGCTAAAATCATAACCGTATTTTGTCGAAATGACAACCTCGTCCCTCATGTCTTTGAATACTTCGCCGATTAGTTTTTCGCTTAACCCTTTGCCGTACAAGTCGCCTGTTTCAAAGAAATTAATACCGACATCGTATGCTTTTTTGAGCATTCTTTTTGCTTCATCCTCTTCAATTTTTTTGCCCCACCAATCAAGAGCAATTGCCCACGCTCCAAACCCTATCTCTGATATTTTTATATCCGTTTTTCCGAGCTTGTTGTACTTCATCTTTATCTATCCTAAACTCGAAATCAGCGGCACGATATCTTTTTTGACGCATACAATCATCGGAATGTCGTTTTTGACATAGGTTGAAACTTGGGTTTCCCTCAAATCCATGATGAGATCTTGGAAATCCCTGATATCGTCCACTTCAAATGCCAGCATGAAATCTTCGTCGTGTATTCCAAAAGAGTATGTTGTATTGAGGACTACTTGCGGGTATTTTCTACTGACCTCTATGTGCTCGTCCATGATTTCCTGACGTTTTTCTTTTGGAAGTAGATACCATTCCCTTGTTTTTGTAAAAGGATAAACTATGACGTGTTTTTTTGGATCATTTCCTGTGAGAAACCCGTGAGCCTTTTGCTCCTGCACGTACAGGGATGGCCTAGTGCATGACAAGTATGTTCTGGATGGGAGAATGTACTTGCCAAATACCGTTTTGTATATTTTTTCAATTACGATCTGAATTTCCTCCACTGTTTTTGCTGCAAACCAAAACAAAAAGTCGGCATCGTCTCTTAATCCCAAATTTGAATATGTCCTGTACATTATACCTGAATGGTTGATTACGTTTTCAACCTCTTTTGCAGACTCTTCTTTTGCCAGATCTGCCATCCATCTCCATTTTGGGTCTACCTTGAAAAATGAGAAATTGAAATAGTATTGGTTATTTTCTTCTGACATACCACCTCCAATTTTGAAACCCTATTTAAACAAAAAAGTAGATTCTCTATTGTAGAACCTCGACAATCTTATCCGATGACTTGTGGCCTGACTTTATTTGTACGGATGCTGCTGATATTTTGAAATGTTTTGCAATTTTTTTAATGATTTCTTTGTTTGCCTCCCCTTTGATCGGTTTTGATTTTACCCCTATCGTAATTTGATCATCTTCTATTTCTAAAAATTCCCTGGAAAATTCTACGTGAACTTTGTAAATCATCAGTTTTTTGGAAAAATACTCTGTTTAAATTTGGTTAGGCTGATTGTTCCAAGGCCCATTCGTAGCCCTCTGCTTCCAGCTTGTCTGCAAGTGACGCGTCTCCCGTTTTCAACACTTGGCCTCTGGCAAACACGTGAACAAAGTCTAGCTTGTCTAAGAATTTTAAAATTCTTGCATAGTGTGTGATTATGATTATTGTTGCATCCTTGCCTGCAACTTTGCTGATTGCCTTGGCTACTGCCTGAACTGCATCTATGTCTAATCCTGAATCTGGTTCGTCTAGAATTGAAATTTTTGGTTTTAATACTGCCATCTGCAATACTTCGGCACGTTTCTTTTCGCCTCCTGAGAATCCCTCGTTAAGATATCTTGAAAGAAATTCTTCTCTTAGTCCTACTTTTTCCAGGTTTTCTTTGAGGTATTTTTGAAATTCTCTTACTGTGATGAACACTTCTCTATCGTCTCCTTCAAGCGCTTTACTTAGGGCATTGTACGCTGTTCTTAGAAAGTGAGAGAATCCTACGCCTGAAACTTCGGTTGGGTATTGAAATCCCAAGAATAACCCTTTCTTTGCTCTTTCATCAGCTGACAGGCCTAGTATGCTTTCGCCGTTTATCAAAATATCCCCCTTGGTAACTACGTATTTTGGATGTGCAAGCAATGTGTAAGCTAGAGTACTTTTTCCTGAGCCGTTTGGTCCCATTATGGCGTGTACTTCCCCGGGACCTGTTTTCAAATTGACACCTTTGAGAATCTCCTTGCCTTCTATTGATACGTGAAGATCTTTGATTTCCAAGACTGCCATGTCCAAATTTGTTTTGATTCTCTATATAATACCGACGAAATTTAGCTAATCCTAATCGTAATGATGGATAATAAAATGAAAAGAGGGGGGTGTAGTTATTGGGCCAGAGATGGTCTCAAAGTAATTTTGAGTTTATAGCATGTTAGAATTTCTTTACATCTGTTTCTGATAGTGACTTCTGTAACTCCTGCAACACTTGAAACGTCTCTTTGTAGGACGTTTTGACCAAGTAGAACTGATGCTACGTACAGATATGCTGCGGCTATTCCGTTAGGTGCCTTTCCGTCAGCAATGCTGCTGTCTTTAGTTTTTTCTGCAATTTCCAATGCTAGTCTTTCAACTCTTACCTCGGTTTGCGTCATGTTGGCTATCTTTGAGATGTATTTGTTCATGGTTACAACTGGGGCGTGTACTTGTCCCATTTCCATTACCATGGTTCTATAGTATCTAGCTGCAAGCTTTGTCTTTGATTTGACATCTTTTGCTGGACAAATTCCTCGGCAAATTTCTTCTAATGATCTTACCACTTCGCATTGTTTGCATGCCATGTAGATTGTGGCAGCTGTGATGCACACTACTGATTTTCCTTTCACATCAATATGCCCATCCAAGTTTCTGTATATCATAGAAGCAGTTTCCAACACATTCCTTGAAAGGTTTAGACCGTCACATGTTTCGCCCATTTTTGCTAAAACATTTGCCAATCGCCTCTCTTTTGGTGAGGAAACTCGTACTCTTTGTTGCCATTTCCTGAGATTGTTCATCTGTCCTGCAACTTCGCGGTTTATTGTTTTTCCACTAAAGTCTTTTGAACTGATTGAAATCTCGGTAGTTATTCCCAGGTCGTGTTGGGAATAGGTTGTTTGTCCTGTTGCTCTTGCAAGCTTCATCTTGTCTTCGTAGTTTGAGCTTACTGTTTCTGGACCAAAATCTGCAATCTGATCATCGACGACAACGCCGCAACCAGAGCAGATTATTTCACCATTCTGTATGTCGTCCACTAGTGTGGACTTGCATTCAGGACAGTTTTGTTTTTCTAGTATGTTCATCATTTTTTTCTCCTAAATCTTTTTGGTGTGTTAGCAGGAGATTCTTGATCTGCAAAAACTTTTTTGCCGATGTATTTTTGTATACTGTTAGTTAACGGCGTTGCTGATGCAAACGGCCTATTTATTGGACCTATCAGTTCATTTACTTTTGCAACTCTAGTTCCCGTTTTGTCACAGAGTATCTGTCCTTCAGCTAATTCCGCTGATAGTTGAACGATTACCCTGCCACTGGCGGCTAGGTGCATTATTTCGCCTACCTCCTGCAATTAGTTATACAATTATTGTATTCTTATCATAGACTTCTGTCAACTTTACTTTAGCTAAGAGCTAGAATTCGTTTTATTTTGGCTGTTTTGATCTTTTTACCACTAGCTTCTCTGAAATTTTGTTGAGAATTTTTGTCTTTGATGATTCTTTTGGCACGATGACGTATCCTGACCTTACGAACGGCCTCTTTGGGAATCTTACTTTGTCGTCTGACTCTGTAATTTCAAATCCTCCCGCCGTTGTTGCGTCCATCAATTCTTTTAACGAGGGATCAAAAACACATTTTTCTAATCCCACCCTTCTGCCTTTTGATCTTTTTAAATTCTTGTTAAAATAATCCAACCAGATTACGACATGCTCGTAATCTTTCATTTTATCACTTTATCAGAACTGCGCTTACTGAACCTGTTTGTCCTGGTTTTGAGACAACTCTGCATTTGCCTTGTTCTGTTTCTAAAATTGCACCTTTCGTAATAATACCTCTTCTTTGATAATCATTGTTTGTATAATTTTCTAATACTTTGATAATTTTTAATTTCTTTACTTTAGAATCGCCTGTGGCTAAGTTTACAAAATCAATTGTTTTCAAAGCTGTTTTGTTGTTGTTAC
>JAQBHN010000009.1:0-17577 GCA_032127635.1 Nitrososphaerota archaeon | reverse complement strand
CAGCACCAGCCATGTTGTTCTATGGACTAGCTAAAAAATACCGCGGATAAATTATCCAAAGTTTATTTTTTTATTTTTTTTTAAGATTCTTCAATGACACTTTGCACTGTTTCATCTATTGTAATCTCAGATATGTCCCTTGAATATTCTGCAGTTCTTCTAATGTCTTCTAAAATTAATTTTATTATTGCAGTATTCTCGCCTGGTTTGAGCGAATCCATTAATTTTTTTTCTTTTTCTATTACTTTGCTTACACTTGCTGCAACATTTTCAGCCATTATGTAGTTTCTTTTAGAAAGTGCATTGATTGAATTTTCAAAAACATCTAGAGATTCCTTGCTAATTTGTTCTATTTCTTTTAGAATTTTTTTATCTATTGGGGATTTTAGATATTTTACTTTCTTTGCAACAAGTCCTGCATGGTCTGCAATCCTTTCAACACATTTTACCACTGTTCTATATCCCAGACAATCTGAGGGTTTTTCGAGGCCAGAATCCAGTAAAATTTGAACATTTTCTAATGCTAAATTTAGATTTCTCAGCAAATAGAGGCTGAATCTATCTACCTCATCATCCATTTTGATTATTTCTTCAGCATGTTCTGTGTCTGTTTCATTTAATGCTTCCATAGCCTCTTCATGCATGTTTTTGGCAGTTGTGTACATTCTTTGTAATGCAACATCAAATGATAATTGTGTAAGATGAGTTAGAACTTGTAATTTCATTTTCTCTGAACTTGATTCTATAATCTCAGTTCCCATGAGGGTGGTTCTTACTAAATCCCTAATTGTGCTTTTATGTGTAATAGAAATTTCAACTCCCTTTGTTTTGATTTCAATAGTTTTGTATCCTGAAAGATACATTGCAATGATCTTTCTTCTTATCGATTCTTTTGAATCATTTTTCCCAATCGTTGCTAGGGCGTTACTCTTTTTGTTTTGCTCTTCTTGAAATATTGTAATTGAGTCATTACGATTTTTTACTAGTGTGACGTTGGAATTTTTCTTTAATCCCAATTCGTCAATCCATGGTTTTGGCAGTGATACGATATACGTAGAACCTCCAGTTAATTGCAATCGTCTAGTCTGTTTTATTTCTGACATGGCTTGTAACTATGTTTACCATTGAATTTTTTCTAATATACCGCTTCTGAACATGTTCTATATAGATCTAAATCTATTTCATACTCTACATAATTCATGATCCTTTTTTAGATAACCTGTAATTCTTGTTGAAACTATGTGAGGAAGAACGCTGATGCATATCGCAAGCAGAGTGTCCGCTCTGATAAAATCTTCAAGTTAGCTGCCACAATTGCTGGATCATTTGTTTTAGTAATAATAGCTCTGATGATATTTCAGTTAATTTCAGAGTCTTATCCTATTTGGGAAGCCGAGGGTCTTTCATTTATCATTGGAACTGATTGGAATGCCGTTGACGGAAGAGAATCCTTTGGCGCACTACCCTACATTGCAGGCACGCTTGTTACTGCTGCTTTGGCAATGGCAATTGGTGTTCCCCTCAGTATTGGAATTGCAATGTTCATTTCAGATGCTCCTGCAAAAATCGGTGGTCCTTTAGGATTCCTAGTTGAACTTTTAGCTGCAGTTCCAAGTATAATTTATGGTCTCTGGGGCCTTTTAGTTTTTAGACTTTACTTTCAGGATTGGGTTGAGAAACCATTACATGATTTGTTTGGTGATTCAATATTTTTATTTTCAGGAACTCCTTTTGGTCTTGACATTATTACAGCAAGTGTAATTTTAGCTATAATGATTATTCCAACGGTTTCATCAGTATCCCGTGAAATAATGAAGGCAGTCCCCCAACAACAAAGAGAAGCTGCATACATGTTAGGTGCAACAAAATGGGAAATGTTTAAGCTAGCTGTATTCCCATATTCTAAGACTGGATTAATTGGGGCTTCGATTCTAGGACTTGGGAGAGCCGTTGGTGAAACAATGGCAGTTACAATGTTAATTGGAAATGCAACAGGCATCTCTGCATTCCCCTCATCTTTCTTCAAACCAAGTCAAACAATGTCTAGTATTATTGCAAACGAGTTTGTTGAAGCGTCCCCTGCATCTTTACATCTTCCTGCTTTAATTGGGGTTGCCTTGATTCTTTTACTCATTGCAATTGTGATCAATGTTGTAGCACATCTTCTGGTAACTAGAATGATGAAAGTAAAGGAGGGGGCAATTAACAATTGAGTACTACTAATGAAAAAAGACAAGAGTATAGGGCTTTATTCAAAAATAATGTAAAAAAGAGATTACTTGTTGACAAAATAGTTCATATCATAATATTTGCATTTGTAATAATTGCAATTATCCCTCTTGGCAGCATACTTGTAGAAGTTTTCAAAAATGGGATTACTGCAATAAGTTATGAGTTTTTAACTGCAACTCCTGGTTCGATTGGTTCTGGTGAGGGTGGTTCTGGTGAGGGTGGCATTGGTCCTGCAATCCAAGGCACTTTGATAATAATTGGGCTTGCAAGCTTGATTGGCGTTCCTATTGGTGTAATGTCTGGGATATTCCTCTCTGAATACGGTGATAATAGACTTGCAAGGAATGTTAGATTTTTCAATGACGTGTTTATGGAATTTCCATCTATAGTTCTTGGAATTTTTGCATTTTTAGTAATCGTATTAATTCTAGGTCATTTTTCAGTATGGGCAGGGGCATTTGCATTATCTTTAATCATGTTCCCAATTGTTGCAAGAACTACTGAGGAATCTCTAAAAATGGTTCCTGTAACTTACCGTGAAGCAGGAACTGCCCTGGGTTTAAAAAAATGGGTTATTACTTTTAGAATTGTAATTTCTGCTGCAAAAAGTGGAATGATTACTGGAATTTTGCTTTCCGTTTCAAGAATAGGTGGTGAGACAGCTCCTTTGATAATGACTATTCTTGGAAGTAGTCAATTCTTTAGCGGCATGGATGTTCCAATGGATGCATTACCTCTCAGAATTTGGAGATTGTCCTTGTTACCTTATGAGAGTTCACAATTACAGGGTTGGGGAGCTGCATTAGTTTTGATATTTATTATCATAGGAATCAATTTGGCCATTCGATACCACTTTGGTAATGGAAATGCAATGATAAGCCGATTAATTAAACAAAGGATGTCTGCTAAGAGATGACCGTATTGAGTACCCCTGCCCAAAAAATTAATAATTCTATTGATTCACAAATTCCAGACTCTATGTCTCATGTAGAAAAAAAATTCAAAATGATTGCAGAAAATGTTACTATTCATTATGGTAATACAATGGGCGTAAAAAATGTCACGATGAAATTTCCAGAAAAATCTGTCACTGCATTAATTGGACCATCTGGATGTGGAAAGACCACTTTCCTTAGGTGTCTTAACAGAATGCATGATATGACAAAAAATGCTAAAGTTGAAGGTAAAGTAATGCTGGATGACATTGATCTTTATGATAAATCCATAGATCCGATTTATCATAGAAGAAAAGTAGGAATGGTTTTTCAAAAACCAAATCCGTTTCCAACCATGTCTATTTATGATAATGTTGTTGCCGGTTTAAAATTAAATGGGGTAAAAGACAAGAGGATTCTAGATGAGATTGTAGAGGATTCACTAAAGATGGCGTATCTTTGGGATGAAGTGAAAAATGATTTGAAAAAATCTGCAATTGAATTATCTGGCGGTCAACAACAAAGGCTCTGCATTGCAAGGGCATTGGCAATCCAACCCGAGGTTTTACTTATGGATGAGCCTGCATCTGCACTAGACCCAATTGCAACTCAGAAAATTGAAGAAACAATTATGGAATTAAAAAAAGAATATACGATAATAATTGTAACTCACAACATGCAGCAAGCAGTAATAGTTTCAGATTATACTGGATTTATGTATCTTGGCGAATTAATAGAGTTTAGAGAGACAAAGAAACTATTCACTGATCCTAAAAACGAATTGACTTCAAAATATGTCCAGGGGCAATTTGGATAATGGCTAGACTAATTGATCCATCCCTTGAAAAACTATCTGCGATTATGTCTCAGATGGGTGATATGGCAAGTGAGTGTGTCTCATTAGCTGTTGATTCATACCTTGAAGGAAAAAATACTACTGAGCAAGTTTATGAATTATCTGATTCTATTCGTAACAAGTATTTTGAAGTTGAAGATTTAATTTTTGACATGCTTTTGAAATATCAACCAGTTGCTGATGATTTTAGAATGATTCGTTCATCCACTGAAATATCTTATGCGTTTTCAAGATTTGGAAGATATGCCTATGACATTACACAGGTTAGGGATTTGTTTGGGGATATTTCTGAATGTACAAATGAATCGATATTTGAAATCACAAAAAAAGTGAAACACATGATAAAAGAAGCAGTTCTTTCTTTTGCAGAACTAGATGTTAGACGAGCTGTAAAAATTCAAGAAGATGAAGAATTTATTGATAAAATATACAAAGAAAGACTACCTCAATTGATAAATTCTAATAATACAAAATGTGCTCTAGCAGAAGCCCTACTTTTGAGGTATCTCGAAAGAATTGGAGACCATGCCGTATTCATGAGTGATGCTATCAACTATATCGTTACAGGAAAACACAAACCAAGTGAAAAGAGAATAGCATCCCATACTAAATCTGCTCAGGAAAAATAACATTGAAGAAAGTTTGTAAACACTGTCACAAGGAATTTGAACATCGAGCTAGCGAATATTGTTCAAATAACTGTGCAATGAATGATCCAGAATTTGCTTCTGGCTCTGCCTATCTGCGTCCAAATTTATCCCCAAAAAGGTAGCTGCATCCCAGTGGAGTTGAACCCAATTGCGGTATACAACTAAACATGTGATGCCTTGCAAAAACCGCCTAGTTCTGCATAGTTTTGAACCTAGTGCGGCATAGTTGATTTAGTTAGAAGCCTAATGTGTGCCGGGGGCGAGTTTCGAACTCGCGACCTCCAGATTATGAGTATTGCCTTAGTTGGAGAACCGTTAGAGTTTACCAATTGTACTGGCACTCTAACCAGGCTGAGCTACCCCGGCATAACATATGGTCAAAAATTTGGGAAATTAAATGATTCTAATTTTATTTTAAATCCTTCCAGGCCACATTTTCGTTTTTGACCCAAAGGAATTTCTTTTGTAACGCAGAAGTGTACAATTTTTCCCATTCCGCACCTACCTCGTCTGTCCATGCTTTGAAAACACGGGGATCTATGTAGTTTCTCAGGGACGTTCCGATGTTGTAATCTTTAGTTTTTTCGGACAGATCAAGCTGCAATCCTAGTTTTTCTATTCTTTCTTTGTGCTTGATTTTTTGTTTTTTGATTTGATCATTTAGCGTCTTGATTCTTTTGACTTTGCTTTTCTTTTGGGCGTCTGTTTTAGGGGCACTTGCTTCCAGTTTTTTGAGGGTTTCTTGGGTTTTTTTCCAGGCCTCCTCCTTTTCTACGTTTTTCAAAGAATCCCGCTTCTTTTGCAGTGACTCCTCGAATGTTTTGGGGATTGTTCTCTTGTGATTGCACATCATGGCAGCCTCTAGGTTTGCCAACTTTGCATGGTATATCTTCTCAGTTGCACTCTTTCCTTTGATGTCGTCATGTGCTACAAGATATTTTTTCACTACCTCTGTTGCAAGATATGTTCTGAACACTTTTGCTGTTAGTCCCTTTACGATGCTGGAATAATACTGGTTGACATGCCTTGAAGTGATGTTGTCAAAAATCTCATCTTTTGGGTTTTTCTTTTCTATCAATTTTTTAAGGTTTTCATGAAATTGTTTATCGTGACCCTCTGCAGCAACTGTCTCTTGCCATCTGACGCTGTCTTTACCTAGAAAATCAAACTCTATTGCATTTGGTGTGATTTTGATGTGCTCTTTTCTTAAAGTCGTGGCTCCCACCGTGTCTGCCTCGTCTGGATCTTTTTCATCCCCTACCCTCATGGCAGTTCTGTAAATCAAATAGCAGGCAGTGGCGATTCTGCTCTCGTTTGGGTTCTTACTTTTCATGTCTTTGACAATTCTGTCCTTTATCTTGTCAATTTCTTTTGCAAGCTTTACTGCCTTTTCATATTTTTCTTTGTCTCTGTCTTGCTTTAATCCTGAACTGTCTGCAAGCCAAACGTATTTTCTTTTCTGTGTTAGAAAATCCATCCAGCTTGCTAACCACATTGAATCCTTGTCGTGAATTATTTTCCCCCATTTCCCCTCTGGCACTTTGGCTTCTTTTCCGAGATTCAGTGTGACATCTTTTGTAGTAACTCGAGGCTTCCATTTGCCTCTGAGGGGGTGCTCTCCCCTTCCAATGAATATGCCTGGTGGCTCTGCCATGTAGTTTCCAACTTCGACTTTTTCCCCGTCCATGATGGCAATTCCGAATCGCTCCTTTAGTTTTTCTCGGAGTTCCTTTCTCTTTACGGCAAGGGATTTCTTCTCTTCCTTGCTCATCATCTCTCTGAGGTCTTTTTCCTTGTCAACTATTTTGAAGGCGTTTGAAAAATCAATATCCTCATATGATATTTTTTTAAATTTTGAATCTAGAGTTTTGGCAAAATCTGCAGTAAAATTTTTTCGAAACACCTTGTCTTGAGCATATGGCGTGTCTTTTTTTTTAGCCCACTGATACACCATCTCCTCTTGGTTTAAATCAAGATTTACCGTATCCCCTTTGATCTTTATCTTGATTCCTTGGGCCTCATATGCCGGAGGAAACAGGATTCCATTGTGTTGCAGAGTTTTCCATTTCATATCATTTCATGTTATAATTGCGGACTTTGATGAAATTCTGTTCCATCTGTATATCAATTTAGCGTAGTGCGATGTCAGCCCGGAAATAGCTCTTTACTCATGTATTTCTCAAATTCTAGGTCTGTTTTCGTCCTTTTTGCCTCCATGAACATGGCCGCATCAGTTCCAACGATGTATCGTGGCAACATTTCATCGTCATGAATTGCCTTCATGACCACATCTGCAACTTGGGAAGGCGGGGTTCCTAGCTCTGCCATCATCTTCAATCCTGAAAGTATGTGATCAGTCAGGTTCTTGTATTTTGGGTCTGTCTTTGGCTCTGAAATTTTCATTGAATTAAAAAAGTTAGTTTTGATTACTCCTGGCTCGATCATTGTGGTTTTAATTCCGAACTGACCTAGCTCATATCTCAAACATTCGCCTAGCCCCTCTAGTGCAAATTTTGAGCTGATGTAAGCTGGAGATCCTGGTAGTCCAATTCGCCCTGCAACCGAACTGATGTTGATGATGTTTCCTGATTTTTGTTTTCTCATAATCGGGGCTACTTCCTGAATAATTCTAACAACGCTGAAAAAATTTGTCTCAAACTGTTTTCTAAAATCATCTACTGTTACGTCTTCCGTACATCCAAACTGCCCGTATCCTGCATTGTTGACTAGTACGTCCAATCTTCCGCAGTCTGTGATGATTTTTTTGATTGCCGAAACAATTGATTCTTCTTTGTCCACATCCAGTTCGATCACCTCGATTGAAAGATTCTCTTTTTTTGCAGCGTGATCCAATTCTGGCGATTTTTCAATATTTCTCATGCTGGCAAACGTGCGGTATCCGTCTCTGGCCAATGACAACGCTGTCTCTAATCCAATTCCGGACGAACTACCTGTTACAAGAGCAACCTTTTCCATGCTTATTCTAGATTCTTGCTGTATTTATCCCGTATTGATTAATCATACCAGCGGCCTGTCCCCCTCAGTCGGATCTACCAACTCTGTTTTCTCGCCAGAATTAATCCTCTCCAAAATTTCTAACGCCGAATATTTGTGCAGATATTCATTGTTGTTGCCACATCTGTATGAGAACGTGCACCTTGGACACCCTGATTCGTTTTTGCAAGGGCATTCCTTTATGATGAACATGCTTCGTTCAAGCGCTTTCTCAAATCTGTCGTAGAGGGCTTTGCTTGCACCGCTGCCTCCAATCGCCCCGTCATAGATGAAAATCAGGCCTGATGTGCCTAGTGAGATGCCTCCCAAATCTTGAGACACCCCTCCTGTTATCATGTTACTTCCTTCAATTACCACGTGTTCTGTTGCATGATACCCGCTGGCTTCGGCGTATTCTTCATCCCCGGACTCTTCCATTGTTTTGAGAGGCCTTGGCGCATGAAATACGATTCCTTTGGTGATGAAATCATATTCCAGAGGATTGTCTAGTTGGACTTTTTCCCCCTGTGTAACCTCTTGCCCTAGTTCAATGTTGACGTAGCCGTATACTTTTTTCTCAATGTGCAGTTTACAAAATGCCACTTCTATGCCGTTTGCGTTTCTTTTTTCAAAGACTGTCTCAATAGTTGGCCACTCCTCTGTCAATGACTTTGTATAGTACGGGTAGTCCCTTGGGATTCTTTCGAGTTTTGCATAGTTTTTTTCTGGATAGTCAAACTCTTTTACCTTGTAACGCATTCCAGCTAAAAAATAGATTGCATCTTTGTGCAATTCCTCCAATGCGATTGGCAGCACCCTGTCCCCAACTTTTTTTCCATCCAGGAAAATGTCCACTGATTTTCCAATCCCTCTTATGCTGTATTCGTTCAGCAACGAATTGATCTTATCAAAATTTGGAATAATTCTGTTGTTGAATTCTTTGAGGTTTTCCTTGATTATGTGCCGTTCGATGATCTCTTGGTGCTCCTTTAATTCGTGTTTTGATATCGGCCTGTCGCATGCCATGGCCAGCACTTGAAATTCCTCAACAAATGGATTTTTGGGATCGATGTATGTTTTTTCAACATCTTCAAAATAGTCGTCAGGATGGTTTTTGTAGTACTGCGATATGGGATCGTTCCCCAATGCCAAAAACGCATATCCTCGCTGACCTTTTCTGGCAGCCCTGCCTATTCTTTGAATAAGCCTGTTAACTGGAATCGTTGATGATATCACGCAGTCCACGTTGCCGACATCTATGCCTAATTCAAGCGTAGGGGTGCACGAGATTGCTTGCAGTTTGTCTTCTTTGAACTGTCTCTCAACTGACGTTCTGTAGTTTGCCATTAGTCCGGCCCTGTGGACTTTGATGTTGACTTTCTGTTTTTTTGCCTGCATTGCCAAAAGTTCTGAATTCAGATGCGAATTGTTAAAAACCATAGTTTTGTGGTTTTTTTCAGTCAGTTTCTTTGTCAACTCCACCATCAAAGCTCTCTGTGTGCGGAGTGACGGAAAAAGCATTACAAAGTCTGTCTTTCCTTTCTTGCCAGAACCCTGAATTTTCTGCATCTTTTCCCCAAATAGTTTTTCACAGAATCTTTTTGCGTCATCAAGTGTGGCTGATGCGGCTACGAACTGCAACTTGTTGGTACAGATTCTCTTCAGTCTTTTTATGATGTAGTGGACATTTGATCCAAAAATTCCAGAATAGACGTGAGCCTCGTCTGTAATGAGAATTCTGGTGGATGCCAATAACGACGAAAATTTTGTCTGATGCCACATGTGATAATGCAATACATCGAAATTTGTAACTAGAATCTCTGGAGGGTGATCAATTATCTCCCTCCTCTCCTCCTGCTTCGTATCTCCGTCAAAGACTCTGACCCGAACCCCAATTTTTTCTGCAAATTTCTGAATTTTTGGATGTTGATCACGGGCAAGTGCTTTTGTAGGATACACAAAAATTGCAAAAACATTCCCCCCCACTGCGTCTTTTTTTATTCTTTGAATGACTGGAATCAAAAATGCCTCTGTCTTTCCTGATGCTGTGGGTGCCTCGATGACGACATTTTCTCCAAATGCTATTTCCTTAATCGCATCCTCTTGAAATTTGTAAAATCGCTCGATTTTCAGTTCCTTGAGATGCTCAGTGATTGATTCGTCCAGCCCCAATTCTTCTACCTTGCAGCCCATTTTGGGCTCGGGATTGCTCAAAACCTTGTATTGTGAAACATAGTCCTTTTTTGAAAACAGGATTTCCTCAGTAATCTTATCTGGCTTGTTTTCCCCAATCATCTCTTTGATTTCATTTTCTGCCCTGATGATTCCCTCGTCCTTGAGACCTTCGGATAATCCTCCCTCAGTCACTAGCCCTTTGTCAAATCTTGAAAGAAATTCCAGAAACACCTCGTCCGCATTTTTTGAAAATTCCAACAGATCCTCAATGCCGCATTTTTCACAAGAAACATGCATTTTTTTGTTGAATGTTTTTTGAATTTCTATCCTCGATTTACATTTTGGACAGGAGAATTTCAAGATCTATTTGATGGGGGGTGATTGATGATTTATTGTTTGACAGGTCTGAGGCCCACGACATTATTAAGCTAGAGCGGGGTCTTGAATTTAAAAATGAAAAAAATAGAAATTAACAACATTTACAATCAAAATTGTATCGAGGGGATGAAGTCAATCCCTAAAAATAAAATTGATCTTGTAATTACTGATCCGCCATTTGCAATAAACTTCAAGGCAAAAAAAGCAAATTACAACAGAACCGCTTCTAGGGTGTTATCGGGCTACAATGAAATAAAACCTGAGGATTACTATGATTTTACGTTTGCATGGATGAGTGAGGCTTTTAGAATTTTGAAGGATTCTGGAAGCATGTATGTTTTTTCTGGCTGGAATAACCTCAAAGATATTTTATGCGCATTGGACGATGTTGGATTTACCACCGTCAATCATGTAATTTGGAAATATCAGTTTGGAGTGGTCACTAAAAGAAAATTCGTCACGTCTCACTACCACTGTCTTTATGTTTGCAAGGATGACAAGAAAAGAAAATTTTTCCCGTTTACTAGATTTGAAAAAGATGAAAAAACAAAAGATGGTCGGAGCCTTCATTATAGGGATAAGGAAGATGTCTGGGACATCAAGAGAGAGTACTGGACCGGTGATGAAAAAACCCCGACCAAACTTCCTTCAGAAATTATTAAAAAGCTGCTGGAATATTCAAGCGAAAAAAATGATCTGGTATTTGATCCCTTTCTTGGCTCTGGCCAGGTTGCAGTAGTTAGCAAATCCCTTAAAAGAAAATTTCTTGGTTTTGAAATAGTTCCAGCCTATTACAAATTTGCTAAAAAACGACTGGACACTGACACCTACAGAATCAAAAAAGCGAAATAGGCCTATTCTTTTTTCACAGATTTGTCCGCTGTTTTTTGACCGATTTTTGCTGCAATACTTTCTCTTATCTCGTCGTCTGTCTTACCGTCGATTCTCACTCCTGCTGACTTTGCAATCATCTCAAGCTTTTCTCGCTCTGTTTCGACAGGTCCTGAAATTTTAGGCGATTCTTCCGTAATCCCCTTCATCTGCTCCTGAATTTCGTTTTTGGCTTTGTTGTATTCGCTGACTAATTTTCCCATCTTTCTCGCAACTCCTGGAAGCTTGCCTGTACCCAAAAGCAAAACCAATGCTACGAAGATGATTATCATCCATTCACTTCCGCCGACATCCAGCGAATAATCAAACATGTCTTGATGTTGTATAATTTGAAATTAAATGTAATGTCCGTATTTATGCCTGAATCGGCGATTTGTCACCGAATCTCATTCGTGAGAAGTGCAGTTGATTTAAATAAATTTAGAACTGACAATTTTTATGAAAAAAATAGAGGCAATAGTCAAATCCGGAACAAAAGACGCAGTGATTGCTGCAATCAAAAAAATCGGTGTTGGCGGTGTGACCGTTCATCAAGTTCAGGGACAAGGCTCGCAAGATCCTCCTTTAGTCGGGCAATATTTCAGTAAGGACATGATCATCTGTGTTGTAGATGATCCTAAGCTGGATGAGGTTTTAAATGCAATTGCAAATGTTGCTTGCACTGGAACTAAAGGTGACGGCAAGGTCTTTGTAACGAATGTTGAAGATGCGCTGGATCTTTGCACTAAAAAACGCGGAACAATGGATATCTAGCCTAATATTTTCTGCGGTTCCAATTTCTTTCTGAAGTTTATTGCAAACAATGTTACCCCAATCCCTATTACACAAAACACGAGATATGGCGATTCATTTCCAAATGACTGTGTAATCGGACCCCCTATGGTCGGCCCTATTGCCCAACCCATGCCAAAAACTGTCTCGTATGCTCCGATGATTTTTCCTGAAATTCCCTTCCGCGTCTTGCTCAAAACTATCTCCAAAGTCAATGGGAAGAAAATGCTGAATCCAAACCCCATCAGAACCAAAGCTATTCCAAAAGTGAATATCGAGTCGGCAACCACCGACATGGCTAACCCTGCTGAGACGGCCATGGTTCCGGCAATCAGGGTCTGGCTTGTTTTTCTTGCAAGCTTTCCTGCCAATGCCAAAGTTACAACTCGTGAAATTCCAAAAATGAAATACAACAGCAGGATGTCTGATGCGGACATTCCGCTGTCATTGAGAAAAGCTGGATAGATTGTCAGGATTATCCCGAAGGACGAGGTACAGAAAACCAGCAGCACTATCACCTCTGGAAATCTCTTCATTTCCTTAATTGACGAAAACGAGAATTTCTCGTGATGCTTTTTTACGCTTTTTCTTGAGGCTAAAAGTGCAAAAATTATTGCGGCTGCGAGAATAAACGCCGCAATCTGGAACAGAACCCTGTATGTGATGTCTACGCCTTCCAGTAATACTGAGCCGAGTAGTGGCCCTATCATGAATCCGCTGACGAAAAACATTGTGAACATTGAGATGTTTTTTACTCTGTTTTTCTCAGAACTCTCGTTTGAAATAATTGATTCGCAAGGTGGCCAGAAAAATGCATGGGCCACACCTGTCATTATTCTGAACCCCATGATTTCTGGAACTGACTGTGCAATCGATAGTAGATAGATTGACGCGGAATTTACTGCAGCTCCAACTGCAAGCAAATATCCGTTGTTGACCCTGTCAAGAAGAATCCCTACAAAAAGCGGGATGAACATGTACGGGATGAAATTTGTTAATCCGATTAATCCCAGTTCGGAATATGTTGCACCGATAACATTCTTTGCAAAAACCGGCAGAATTGGCCCGTGCAACCCGTACGATATCCCTATGATTAAGCCGGTGATGTTGACTAGTATCAGAACCCTGTTCATTTGTAAGCTGCAACCATTATTGCCCCGCCCATAAGGTCTTTCTCAAACTCTATCCTTGAGAATTTTTCCAGGATCAACTCTTCTAGTTTTTTATTTTTGGGCCATCTTTGGTATGTGCCATACAGCGTGCCGAATTTCAGCCCGAGCCTTCCTCCTGCCGCAAATGCCAGAATCGGCAGAATGCATCTTAGGTAAAATGAAACCCCTGCCCTGAAAATAGCTTCGTCCGGTTTTCCCAAATCCACAATCACAAACCTTCCGTCTTTTTTTAACACTCTGTGAATTTCAGATATCGCAATTCTCAGGCTGATTGCGTCCCTCAAAGAATAACCGCACAACACTGCATCGAACTCTTCATCCTTAAACGGGATGTGCTCAAAAACACCGTTTGCCATATCTGGCGGTTTTTCAAAAAATGTACCTGTGTTTTTTAACATCGGTACGAGCGGATCATACAGTGTAATTGAAATCTTCCCGTCAGTCAGGTTCATTGCGGTTTTTGACATATTTCCAAAGCCAGAGCCTGCATCTAGAATTTTGTTTCCTGGGAATACCCTGTTTGAGATCCCGCGAACTCTGTGCTCCTTGTCTTTGCCTAGTGAGATGATTGAATTGACTTTGTCATAAATTGGAATGATCTCCCGGAGTACATCCATTACTTCTCCCCAATAACTTCCTAGACCCATATCTATCGCCTCAGTATGCCATTTTGAATATGTTTCAAATCAAAGGTTCTGTTATGCTGCAAACTTTGACGCGTTTTTAGAATAATTTTGCAAATCTGACTCTGAAACCTTCTCAAATACTTTGGCTTTGGTTGTAATTTTTGCCATCTTTATGTTGTTCACGCCGTCTTTTGCTTCTGCTTTTAGATTAATTGATGCGATGGCCAATGCTGCTGCGTCATCCAAACTCAAATCATCTTTGTAATGTTTTTCCAAAAATGCATTTACATCATCAGCACCTGCACCGATTGCAACTGCTGAAAATTGGACATATGTTCCGCTAGGATCTGTCACATAGATTGATTCGCCTTTTTGATCAATTCCTGCAATGATCATGGAAACGCCATTTGGACGTACTCCGCCATACTGTGTAAATTGATGAGCTTGATCTGCCAGATGTTTTGCAACTGTTGCGACTTCGACTGATTCATCATAGGTCATTCTATTTCCCTGTGAGAAGAATCGTGCGCCGTCAACTTGGACACGTGCGTCTGGAATGTATCCTGCCGCTGCAACTCCTATGTGATAATCTACCTGGAATATTTTTTGAGTGACATTGCTAGTCTGTAGAGTTCGAGGCTTTTCTTCAACTGCCATGATGACTCCTTCCTTGCTGCTGATGCCTATAGCTAAAGTTCCTCTTTTTACTGTCTCGATGGCGTATTCAACCTGGTATATTCTGCCGTCTGGCGAATACATGGTAGGTGTCATATCGTAACCACGTGATGCCATCATATTATCACGAGTCCATTCTCAGTCAATTTAAGGGTAATTGTCTTGCCTGAATGTGGATGAGATCTGGAAATAGGGTTTTAAACAAAATTGACTTGGTTAATTCAAGAGATATGGCCAACCAACTCATGGAATTCAGGGAAATTATTAGATCAAAACAAGTTGCAGAACAAAGAAAAACCGACAAACAAACTAGAACACTCTTGCTTTACTTGTTTACAAGTACAAGGGGAGGGTTCACTAGATTACGAATAATTGTTAATCTTCTAGAACAACCCTGCAATACACATCAGCTGGCAAAGGAACTTGGCCTTGACTACAAAGCGGTACAGCATCATATGAAAGTCCTTGAAAAAAATAATATGGTTTCAAAAATTGGAGAAAAATATGGTGCAATTTTTCACCTGTCAACTTTCCTTGAAATGAATCTGGGTGCACTGGATGAAGCAATTGACAAATTGGACAGACAGATGAATTACATCAAAGTCTATCTGTGATTGCTTTTCTGATTTTGCGATCTGAAATTTTGAACTAAACTTAATATAATAAGAACAGATTTCAAAAGCATCTTGATTAAAAACGATCCTTTTACCAATGCAACAAAGCAGATTAACGATGCTTGCGATATAATTGGAATCAAGGACAAAGGAATTCGCGAATATTTGGCAATGCCAAATAAAGTTTTGAGAGTTAAAATTCCAGTGAAGATGGATGATGGCAAAATTAGAATTTTTACGGGATTTAGAAGTCAACATAACAATGACAGAGGCCCATACAAAGGCGGCATCCGTTACTTTAACCCTGAGGGCGGTGTAGAGTACATGGAACGTGAAGTCATGGCACTTTCGTCGTGGATGACTTGGAAATGCGCAATTGTTGATATTCCACTTGGCGGCGGTAAGGGAGGCATCTATGTCAATCCAAAAACTGAAAAACTCAGTGAAGGCGAGCTAGAGAGACTTACTAGGGGATTTGCATTCAAAATTAATGAAATAATTGGCCCTGGAAAAGACATTCCTGCACCTGATGTATACACGACAGGAAAAGAAATGACGCAAATTATGGACACATTTAACAAATTAAACGGTAACATATCTACACCTGGTGTAATTACGGGAAAACCAATCTCAATGGGTGGCTCACTTGCAAGAAATGTTGCAACAGGATTGGGTGCGGCATACTGTGTACGCGAAGCTGCCAAGGTATTGAAAATTAATCTTAAAACTGCCAAAGTTGTTTTACAGGGATTTGGAAACGCGTCAACTTTTGCAGGCATCTATTTGGAAAAGATGGGTGCCAAGGTTATAGGTGCCAGTGATTCCAAGGGTTCTATTTTGTTTGAAAAAGGAGCCCCTGTTAGCAAGCTAATGGAGTATAAGGAAAAGACCGGATCCGTAGTTGGATTTCCCGGAAGCAAAAAAGTCTCGACTGAAGAGTTGCTTACTGCCAAATGCGACATTCTAGTTCCTGGCGCATTAGAGAACCAAATCGATGCAAAGATTGCAAAGAATCTAAAGTGTAAAATTATCGCAGAGGCTGCAAATGGTCCGACATTGCCTGAGGCTGATCCTATTATTGAACAAAAGAAAATTCTAGTAATTCCAGATATTTTGGCAAACTCTGGCGGTGTGTGTATTTCATACTTGGAATGGGTTCAAAACAACATGGGTTACTACTGGACCTTTGACGAGGTTGCAAATAAAATGGAGGCAAACATCACAAAAGGATTCAAGGATGCATATGCACTCTCTAAAAAACACAAAGTTGACATGAGAAAAGCAACCATGGTTCTGGCAGTCGAAAGAGTTCTAGAGGCCTTCAACCAGAAAGGCATTTGGCCATAATCTTAGGTCAGGTAAGACTCGTAACTTACTAGTTGCTCGACAAACATTATTTTCCCTTTTGTTATGATGCGTAGTTTTCTCTTGAAAGTGAGATCAACTTTTGTCCTTCTTTGCAATAGCTGGATTGTTTTTCCAGTCAGCGTCCTGCCTTTTCTGTCTCTGTCAAAAAGAATGATCAGCCTCTGATAATCTGCAACCGAGTCTGCAAAATTTACCATTCCTCCAAATTTGTGAAATTCTAAAATTTCCCCCCTGATAGCCTATTCTTCTTAATGCGTTGGAATCCCTTTTTCCTTCTACCACTACAACGCTGTCTGTCATTGAATTTAATTCAAAAACGAAATCTTTCAACTCTGAGATTTCTTGCTCGGTAACTATCATGCTGTATGATTCATTTTGAGATATTAAAAGTCAGCACGCTGATCCGCTTTGACTCGAACTGGGATACGGTGCAGCAAATAAGCGGCTGGAAGATAACACGCTATCGTTTGAGATTTATAAATTGAATTCAAAATAAAAACTTAAAATTAATATTTTTACTGTATGTGCTGAATTGGATGATTCGCTTACACGATGCATCAGATGACCAATAGATTAATTCACTGCAATATTTTTAGATATGTAATATGAAAACTGAATTAGAAATAGCTGAATATAGAAAAGTAATCGAGGAAAGGCTGGTAAAAACTGAATCCATGGATGCCATGAAATACTATCAAGGCGTACTCAGGTGTCTTGAGTGGGTAGTTACAGGGCTAGACGTTTAGAAAAATGTCAAATGTATTGCTTGTACAGAATACAAGAATAGAGGGTTCTGGATACTTGGGTGAACTTTTACAAAATGATGGATTTGAAATCACGTCAGTAAACGCAAAACATGAAAAACTTCCGGACAGAGATTTTTCTCTAATCGTAATTTTAGGTGCGCCTGAAAGTGCAAATGATGATTTGGAATATCTAAACGCTGAACAACAATTGATCAAAAATTCTGTGGAGAAAAATATTCCTGTACTTGGAATCTGTTTAGGTTCACAATTAATTGCAAAAACTTTTGGTGGAAAAGTATATTCAGGTCCAAAAAAAGAAATTGGTTTTTATCATGATTTGAAAATTAATAGCGAATCTTCATTTTTTTCTGGTTTCAAAAACCCATTCACTGTATTTCATTGGCATGGTGATACCTTTGATTTACCTGAAGGTTCAATCCGATTAGCCTCATCTGAGCAATTTGAAAACCAAGCATTTCAATACAAGACTGCAA
>JAQBHN010000008.1:0-9157 GCA_032127635.1 Nitrososphaerota archaeon | reverse complement strand
GGTGGGACACTTGTGCCTAGATGCAACATGCAACCGCAATTCCACCAAGATCTCCCAGCTAAAGGGGCATGATCTTTTGTAGTTGTGCGTAAAAGCTCAACCCCCTAAATTTTGATAAAAAATAAAGAAAAAATGAAGATTTTATGGAATTACATCCAACGGGATTACACAGACTTCTGAACCTGTTGCATTCAATTGGAATAAAACAGATGCACCAGATAACGCGGTTGCATTAAGTGGAATACCAGAAAATTGTCCAGTGTAAGTACCAAAATCAACATTATGGATAGATGCTTTATTGTTATTCACATTTGTAGTTCCAGGAGATTCGAATGTCAAATCAGTTACTGCAAATGTAGTATTAGGGCATGTTGCTGTTGTATGAAGTGCAACAACGTGATTGTGCCATACTGCATCTAATGCATCAGATTGATCTTCACTGTCAAAGAACCCAGGATGGCTAGTAGTAACAATTGCTGTTGGAGTTCCAAAAGGATCTTCAACAAATTCACCAACACCTAACCAGACATCTGCATCTGTGTCAAGATTACCATCTGCAGAATATTTGGCCATGGTGAGTTTAGCAGAGTTACTTTTTGCTTTAGCATCGTCCAAGCCTAATGTTGATTGTATGAAGGCATCAATTCCAGGAGCAGAAACCAATGCAATTGCAAGGCTTGCTACGAAAATTGTACCTAAAATAAGTGTCTTAGTCATTAATACAATTCCCAAAAATGGGAAATAAAAGAGTAACTGAATGTTATATGAAAATATGACAAATACATCCGATCGCTATTTTGCCCAAATACCGGGGGGGTTTTGAGGACAAATTAGACACAAAAAATGGCAGTTTCAACTATATACCAAAATAATCACAATCATGCATGGCAGGACTTGGCATCGTAATTGTAATTGGGGCAATCGTAGCTTCAATGGGATTTGCACTGATCACATACATGGAATATGAAACAAACTACATTGAATCAAGTGTGGGAAATGCAGTAAATGTGGGGCCGGTGGAATATGTGATAACTTTTGAAGGCACGCACAACGGAAACAGGGAAAAGGTGCCGGAAAACACGTTTGTGATGATTGGGATTACTGCAAAAAACACCAGCGATGAAAAAACAATCATTTCCGGGGGGCAGTTCTACATCGTAGATGACAGAGAGCAAAAACACGAAGCTGTGTTTGGTGAATTTTCCGCCATTGATTTGTATCTGGAAGCTCTGGAACCAAACAAACCGATTCAGAGAACTACACAGTTCGACATCCCATACGACGAAGAAAAACAATACAAAATAATTATCCGTCCGCAAAAAGATCAGTCAACTATCGATACAGCTGTCGTTTGTCTTACAAATTGCTGATCGGAAATAAAAAAAGTGTCAAATTTTTCAATATTAAGCGTAGTAATGTGTGACTTTTACCATATAACACAGATGATTTTCGAAAAAAGTCATGGCAACGTCCAAAGCAAAAAGATCTGAAGCATCTAAAAAAGCAGCAAGAACTCGAAAGAGGAATGCAGCATTGGCAGAAGCAACAGCACTGAAAGCAGCAGCAGCTCGTAAAAGAAAGGCAGCAGCAACTCGAAGGAAAAACGCAACAGTAGCACCAAAGAGAAAGGCAGCTCCTAAACGAAAAGCAGCAGCAAAAAGAAAGGCAGCTCCAAAGAGAAAGGCAGCACCAAAACGCAAGGCCGCTCCAAAGAGACGAACTGCAGCAAAAAAAGCAGCTCCAAAGAGAAAGGCAGCACCAAAACGCAAGGCCGCTCCAAAGAGAAAGGCAGCTAAACGTCGACGTTAAGCTGTCCTGCTATATTTTTTCTAATCCGCCCTACTGAATGTATTATGTTTCTAAATTCGAATTTAGAAACATTCTAAATTACTCGCGCATCTTCAATTCAGGCAAGACAAAAACTCTGACAGGCTTGATTTTCAGGATGATTCGTTTCTCATCGTCACGTTTGAAAGGATAGTGTTCTCGCCCCATGTATTGCAGTGTCAGTTTGTCTGCATGTGCATAATCATAGTCGGGAATTAATTCCTCCACAGTTCCACGAATTGTCGCCATGTCAAGGGGATTGTCTTTTGACACGACGGATACTGCCACCCTGTTGTCCCGTAAAATATTTTTGTGTTTTATTCTGCCTTCCGCAGTGTTTATCAAAACATGGCCGTCATCATAGTTTGCCCACACGGGTGAAACTTGTGGCGAGCCGTCTTTCATTATGGTTGCAATAAAGACCAAGTTTTTTTCTGAAAACAGCCTGATAACTTTCTCGTCCATCATTTTTCACGATTCCTAATTGTCGCGGATTGTTTTCCAACATCTGTCAGTGTAACGGCTTTTTCAGAGTGTTTTTTGTACATTTTTTGTCCCAGTACAAAAATCGAGATGATCGGTTTCAGGTGGTTTAGCATGTCCGTCTCAGAGATTATCTAGTGCCGGATTTTTCAAGAACGTTGGTCATTGCCCTGTTCATAATCTCCATTACAATGTATTGGGAATACTCTACGGATTTTTTTCCCTTTGTAGTTTTTGGAGTCAGTCCTTTTACAAGTTTTTCAATTTTCGTCGAAGTGTTGTTGATGATTTTTGAATATGTGGAGTCAAAGTCCTCAGGAGTCTGAAAATCCAGCAGTTTTGTGGATGTGCTGTAGAATTTCGTGATGGCTCCGCGAGATTCCTCAATTCTCGCAATTTCTATCAGTCCGGATACTTTTAGAATTTCCAAATGATGGCGGACGGTGGTCAGAGCTTTTTTGTATCCTGTCTTTTTGAGAGCGGTGGAAATCTGATCAGCTGATAATGCTTGATGGTATAGAATTTCAACGATTTTTGCCCGTGCAGGGTCGTCAATTGCACGCGCGTGTCCAATATTTGTAGTAACAATACGATTAACTTTGATCTGTTTTTCTAGTAGCGTAGACATACAGAATTACCTTACAGAGCCGATCTAAAAGATCCGTGTATCATATTTTTTTGTCCAATCGCATCAATTTTTGTTTACTTTAGCGGATATTGGACTGCTATCACAAAGATGCAAGCCACTACGATAAACATTGTAACGCATTCAGTATTTTCAATAGCACTACAATCAATATGGTATAGGATGAATAATTATTGTAACGGTTTTGGATTTTTTAAAAAATATCAAAAAAGGCAGATCCTGGAAAAGATGTTGTCAAATCGCCCGTCAGGACGGCGTTTGTCAAAGGGTCAGAAACAAAATTCGAGTTGTACAGTGTGTGTCAGGAGTGAGTTTGGATTAGGAGTTGGATGCGAATACTATTGCCTGCTTGATATCCGCAAGTCGTTCATCAAATATTTCAGAAATGACATTCATCATTTGAAAAGTGGATTCGGCGTTCATTGTCTGTCCGGTATCAGTGAACTTGTTTTTCATGTATTCGGTTGATTTTGCAATAAATGAGTGATAGACCATTCCAAATATGCAGTCATCTGAATTCACATCCCAATTTGCAGAATTGACCATGTTGGTGTACGATGGAATTTGGTTGATTACTATATCCAGCAGCATCACAAGTTCTTTTTTGTCTTCCGAGGACCCCACACCTTATGACTTGGCTCATGCCTAAAGAGTATTTCCAGTCAATTTCTCATACGCTATCACATAGCGCTCTGTCATCTTTGAGATGATCTCTTGCGGAATGTCAGGGGCTGCAGGCTCTTGGCCGGCATCACGCGCATCATCAAACTGTTTCTGGTATCCGTTTGCAGTAAGCCAATCACGCAAGAGTTGCTTGTCATATGCCTCCTGTATTTTTCCAACTTCAAAGGAATCTTTAGGCCACAAACGGTATTCGTCAGGCCCGATTGAATCACCCAGTGTGATTTGGCCATCAAGCAGTCCAAATTCCAATTTTAAATCAGCCAGGATAAACCCGGCATCATCTGCAATTTTGGCCATCTTTTTGTAAGTGTCAACGGATGTCCTCTCCAGCCATGCGTATTGCTCTTCTGTAACTAGTTTCATCCCCAGTGCCTTTTCTTTGTCAATTGGAACATCGTGTTCGGATTTTGTAGTAGGATCAAACATGGGTTCTGGAAGTTTTGCAGCTAGCGTCGTATCGGTTCCTTCAGGAACTGTCACCTCGCCTTTATTCCATCTGCCAACCAGGCTGCCGTAAAAATAGCCCCTAACCACGCATTCAATTGGCAGCATCTTCATCTTTTTTACAACAATCTCAGTGTCTGATTCTCTCCTGATGAAATGGTTTGGTACGGACAATTCGTTAAACCAAAACTCTGCAAATTTGCAAAGTACCTCCCCCTTTCGCGGGATATCTTGCTTGAACTTTACATCATATGCCGAAACACGGTCTGAGAATTTGAATAGAATGCTGGATTCGTCTACCTCGTAAAGATCCTTTACCTTACCACTTGTAAGAAACTTCAACAGATTATGGATGATTTTGATATAATTTAACTTCTAGTATGTCTTGCCGGTTGAAAAAACTATTGTTTTGCAGATGCCGATGCTTCAGGTGGAGAATTGACAGGGTCTACCGTAATCACCACAGTGTCAACGCTAGATCGTCCGTTGCCGTCATATACTTTTAGTTCAAAGGTCAGAACCTTGACTTCGTTATTGTTTACAGTTGGACTTGTAAACGAGGTGGCAATGTTGGAAGTCGAAGATAACTTTACGCTCTCTCCTGACAGTTGGGTCCATTTGAATGAAACTTGCTGCTCTTCAGGATCATGGCTTTTACTTCCGTCCAATGAGACTTTAACATGCTCGTTCACTATTTTGTCAATTCCGGCATTTGCAATTATATCCATGCTGAGAGTATTTTTAACTAGAATGTCCATACTGTCTGAGGAAGAATATGTTCCGTCAGATACGGTACAAGTAAAGGTAATTGTTGTGTCCGCCACTACATGTGGAACGGTAACTGTGGTGTCTGGATTGCTACTTTGTGCTATTACAGTTTTTGATTGTGTGCTCCATGTGTAAGCAAGGCGGTTGGTATCAGGATCAGTTCCAATACAGTGTAAACTGGCAACAGTGTTTTCATCAACAGTCATATCCGCACCAGCATTAGCTTTTGGGGCGCTGTTTTTAGGGGTTACAAAGATTACAACTTGATCAGAGTCAGTCAGTCCCTCAGGATCTGTCACAGTAAGTTCAAAGGCCAATCGTTTGGAAGAGGCAGGATCAACTGCAGGTGCAGTAAAGGACAGTGTCAGGTTAGAGTTATCAAATGATACTGTGTCACCGAAAATCTGTTTCCATTGAATTTTCAGGTTATCGCTGTTCAAGTCAACTGCTGTTCCAGTTATAGATACGCTATCCCCGCCATGTACTCTCTTATCGGAGCCGGCATATGCACGTGGAGGACTGTTAATTGTACTTACAGTGATTACCACGTCGTCAGTATCAGAATTGCCTTGTACATCGGTTACTTTAAGCGAAAATGTCAATGGTACAGACAAAGACTGGATTGAAGGGGTTACAATGTATGCGGATGGACTTGTACTTTCATAAATATCAGTTTTGATTCCGGATTTCTGGGACCACAAATATCGGATATTGTCACCGTCAGGATCTGTTCCGGTTCCTTCCAGGTATACGAATGTTGTTTGAGGAACGTCTTGATCATCTCCGGCATCGGCGATTGGTGAATGGTTTGATGGAACCACTTTGACTAGAGCCATATCAGTTGCCCATCCATTTCCTGAAGAATATCCAGTTACATGGAATGACAGCAGTTCCTCATTGTCACCTATGTCTGGAGCTGTAAATTCAACGCTATCTCCATTAAACGAACTAAGTTTTACAGGAGTTCCGATGAACTGAATCCAAGTATAGCTGATTGGTTTGTTGTTCAATGTTTTTCCAGTAACATCAAGAGTTACAGTTTGCCCCTCAGTTACAGTTTGAATTGGTCCCGCATCAATTGAAATATTTCGGCTGCCCGGAATACCTGAAAATAATATCACATTTACTGTATCGCTAACTACGCCGCCAAATCCATCATCAACAGTGAGTTGAAATGTCAATGTGTCTTCTTGAGAGAAATCAAAAGTGACAGGTTCAAGGGTAAGATGTTTTGTTGTTGTGGATAAAAGATTCACGTTCTGACCGGACAGTTGTTCCCAGTTGTAGGACAGCAGGTCGCCATCAATATCTGAAACATTTGGAAAGATAGTTACAGCGCTGATGGATTTGATTGTAAAAAGATCCCTTCCCGCATCAACGGTTGGAGGATGATTAACGGAATTTACGACGACTTCAACACTGTCTGAGTTGCTTTCTCCAAGAGGATCAGTGACCACCAATTCAAAAGTAAGTACTTTGATTTCCCCGTTTTTCACATCAGGGGCCATAAATGTTGGTTCTGGCACAGTCTTTGACGATAAAATCACAGGTTCTCCGTAAATTTGGGTCCATTGGAATGCCAGCTCGCCTGCATCGGAATCAATGCCCTCTCCGACCAAAGTCACAAGTTTATTTTCAACGACATCTACGGATTCTATTTCGGCAAAAGAACTTGATGCGCCTCCAAGAATTAAAACGCTCAAAATTAACGGTAATAAAAGATAAAGATTCACTGGTCTGGGTTTGAAAAAGGATCTTATTAACTATTGTGAATATTTCATTCCAAAGTTGTCCCACAAAGGCAAGATCGGAGATATGTTCAAAAATACCACATCGTAACAGTTGATGCGATGAGTAACCTCGACGAGTCCATTGGAAAGATACTGTTGGAACTTCAAAAAGATGATCCGGACACATTCAAAAAATTAATGAGGAAGGCCCAGGAGGAGCACCCGGAATTGTTTGAAGAGGACATTGATGCCGAAAACAAAGAGATTGACGAGTATAATCTAAAAATAGACAAGTATAACAAAAAAGTAGACGAAGGATAGAGTCCAGGCGCGAATAACTATATAGATTTTATAGTGAAACAGTATTCATAGACAAGATACCTATATCCTGTTAAAATCTAATTACATTATGAAATTATTTGACTTTGATTTCATTGAATGTTATGATGATGACGATTATGACTTTGATGAAGAATAGAAAATACAGGCAGAGGATCCAGTAATCATTCGCGGCATCTAGTGATGCGCCTTGCAAAAATCACAGCTGCATTCAAACATGCCAGCTTTTCCCATGCATTGATCATGATGCTCGTTGTAGCAGGTGTTGCAGACGACCACTAGGCAACAGCTTTCTTTACGTGTGTTTTTTCATGAGTCAGCACTTTGTCGAAAGTGTCGGAATTTCCATCCCAATGAAATTTGCATTTCTTACAGTTGTATTTCATTTTATTTTGACTTTTCCTCTGGTTTCTTTTCTGATTCTTTGAATGCGTCTACATCCGAAGTTTTGGTTTTGCATAAACCGAATTTTAATTTTCCAAGTATTTTTTTAAGCATACTCTGCATTGGCCATACTCGTTATATACCGGCGGAATTTTTCCAGCCTGTGCCTAATTTTCTATATATTTGCACATAATTCTATCAATCATCAGGCAAAAATAGATATTCTCGGTAAATTACTATATAGTTATGGCAGGATATCTAGGAAACAAATCAGACAGCGTGGTTCACCATCTCGGAGCAATGACATCAGAATGCAAAATCGTTGAAATAAAAAAACTTGATAAAACATACTTTGTCCCGGATACTCTGGAACAGGCAATCATTGAAAAATTTACACGCTGCAATCATTGCAACAGGAACTGAGAAAAAATATCAAAAATTATTGCACTTTGACGCCATTCCAAAAAGATACCATCCCCCTGATTTTAGATGCAGCATCGTTTGGTTCTGCATAGTACCATGCACAGTCTTTGTTTGTTTTTCCATCCACATCAACAGAGTAATAGTTTGCCATTCCTTTCCACCCACATACCGTGGTCAGTTCGGTTTTTTTAAAATACTCCCCTTTGATTGAATCGGATGGAAAGTAGTGATTCCCGTCCACCACAACAGTTTCATCGCTTTCCGCAATTACCGCACCGTTCCAAACTGCCTGCATGATCATCAGTGCGGTTTACTATATTTAATCAAATCCCCAGATCAGTTGAGTGTTAAATTTTGGTTTTGACTTGCTCGCGTTTTGTAAAATCAGGTTTTATTCCCAACGAGTCATAGTTTCCCGAGGAACAGGTAAAGCACATAGAGTCCTTTGCCATTCCAACTGCATTGGCCAGATTTTCAGCATCGTTGTATCCTAAAAAGTCAACGCCGATACTTTGCCGCACCATCTCAGTAATCTCGTCACCAGTCATTGCTTTTCCGTCAGTAAATGTTGCAAGCTCCTCCTGAGACGGGAAATCAATTCCGGCATAACAGGGATAGTTAATCTGCGGATACGTGATCAGCATGCTTATTTTTTTAGCGCCTGCGCGACGAAGTGCCTTGACAATGGCCTTTGAGCTAGTGCCCCGGACCAGGCTGTCGTCAATCACTACGACATGCTTGTCTTTGATTATCTCGCTGATTGGGATTATCCAGCGATTTATTTCAACTCTGTCACTTTGGTGAGGCTCGATGAAGCTTCGCAGCGGGCCTTTCTTACTGTACCTGTCTTTCAGCAAACCCTCATCAAAAGACACGCCAATCTCCTGGGCATATCCTAGTGCCGCAGGTCTTGCAGAATCAGGTACCGGGATTACCAAGTCGGCATCTTTGATTGGAAATTTCCTTGCCATAAATTTGCCAATATTTTTTCTTGAAACGTAAATGTTGTGTCCCTCCATGTTGCTGGAAGGATGTGCAAAGTAGGTGAATTCAAAAGAGCAGTGTGCACGAGAAGTGTCGGTTGAAAATAGCTCAGTATCCAAACCTGTTTTACTCAGTTTGATTAATTCGCCGGGAACCACGTCTCTTTGGAGAGTTGCCCCAACTGCAGTAACGGCAGATGATTCAGAGGTTACAATGTAAGTGTCGTCAGATTCCTTGTATCCCAGCACCATCGGACGGAATCCTTTAGGATCACGTGCAGCATAAACAGAGTTGTCGTCAGAGATAAACGTAAAACAGTAAGAGCCGACCATCTCATTTTTGAGAATGGATAGTGCCTTGCCCATCCCGCCGTTCTCAGAAATTAGCGCTACAAGTCTTTGTGCTGCAACAAGCGTGTCACTTGCATTTTGCGGAGTAAAGGAAC
>JAQBHN010000007.1:0-3548 GCA_032127635.1 Nitrososphaerota archaeon | reverse complement strand
AACATAATATCTTCCAGTTTGACTCAACTGTGCCAAATCATCATCTTTATCATACATTACGTTCGTATTTTTATTCCATAAGCTTTGATGAGTATGCATAGCAGACGCATTATCACCAAAAATTGGTTTTGGCATAAATGTAGCAACTTTATTTTTTCTCTTTGCTTTGACCTTCACTAAATTTTTGACAGCAATTACGTTGTCTGCCATTGCAATCATCTCATCATAAACCAGATTGATTTCACATTGGCCAGAAGTTGCCACCTCATGGTGTTCAGCCTCGATTTTTATTCCAAAATAATTATACAAATCATCACACACATCTTTTCGAAATCCAGCGAGGGTGTCCTTGGGTTGTGATGGATAATATCCTTCCTTGAAAGATATCGCAGTACTCACGTTTCCTTTTGCCCATGGAGATTCCTTGGATTCTATAGAGTAGCCTGAACCTCCCCCAGCATGAGTTGCAGCATAGGGTGATGGATAAACATTGATGGCATCAAAAACAAAAAATTCTATTTCAGGGCCCCAATTAGTATGAGTTAATCCAAATTCCTGAAGTTTTTCTGACGATTTGCGTGCAATTCCTCTCGAGTCCCTATTGTATCGAGATTCTTTATTTGTGCCGCCGTCGTAAAGATCACAGAACATTCTTGCATTTTTGCGAGTTCCAGGATCATATTCTTGTGGAAGAATTCTAAACGATGACGGATCAGGTAATAGAATCATATCTGAATTATTCACAGATTTAAATCCGACAATGGAACTTGCATCTAATTTTTCAAGACCGTTTACAAAACTATTTTTGTCAATTGCATAGCTTGGCATCCCAACACTATGAAGTTCACCAAAAATATCTACAAACCAAAAATCTATGAACGATATATTTTCATCTTTAATAGTTTGTAATACTTGATCTGTGTTCAATTTGATACTTTTTACAAGTTATTTTACTAATGTTGTCTTGTAAGTTAGAATTGTCAAGTTAGTCAGGTTAATTCTAAGATTCGGGGTAATCTTCAATCGGATGTGTTGTTTTGAAATTTTTCATCTCATCGTCAAAGAAGAATTTTTCAGTAAGTGCAGGTTTCAAATCGTCTAACCAGATTGCATTTTCATCATATTTTGCAAAGAATGGCACTTGTACCCAATCAGGATTCCTACCCTGTAAAAATCGCAAAACAATTACTTTTTGATCATTTAGATCTGCAATTCCAATTACGTGCACTTTTCCTGGAGTGGCAGACATGCTTGGCCCACGAACAGTTCTAGCTAGCCCACTAACTGAAGAATATGCCTTTTTGAAAATTTCATAAGCCTTTACCAGAGGAATTCCGAAGTAATGCTGAGCCCCAGTATCTCTAACTACAAACATGTAGTATGGAATACATCCCAGCTGAACCTGTTTGCTCCACATTTTGGCCCACATTTCTGCATCGTCGTTGATATGTGCCAATAGAGGAGATTGGGTTCTGATTTGTGCGCCTGTTTTTCTTACTTCATTAATTGCATTTTTTACAGCATCTGTTGATAATTCGTTCAAATGATTAAAGTGAGCCATAAATGCGAGATGCAATCCGCTATCAGTAATCTTTCTAAAAACATCCAACATCTCTTGAGAATCAGAATCTGTTAGGAATTTGTATGGCCAATATGCTAGTGCCTTTGTTCCAATTCTGATTGTTTTAAGATTTGGAAGTTTGGCATCAATTAAAGCATCAACATATTTTGAGAAAATTTTTGCTTTCATTATCATCGGATCGCCGCCAGTGAAAAGCACATCGCTGATCTCTGGATGTTCCCTTACATACTGAACCAATTGCTCTCCCTCGTGCATGGCAAACTTCATTTCATCCATGCCAACAAATTGGGGCCATCTGAAACAAAAACTGCAATATGCATGGCATGTTTGACTTTGGCTAGGGAAGAAGAGGCAAGTTTCTTTGTATTTGTGCTGCATTCCATACAACTTGGTTCCATCTTTCAGTGTTGGAACATTTAGTTCCATCTGACCTGCGGGATGTGGATTTAGTTGTAAACGAATTTCGTTTGCAATTGCAGTGATTTCTTTTTTATCCAAATTATTCCTTAAGGCAGTCGCCATCTTTTCATAATGTTCTGGTTTCAGCATTCCCTTTTGAGGAAATGTTAAGACAAAGATTGGATCATTCGGAATATCATTCCAATCAATTAGTTGTTCAACGACATAATTATTTGCTTTAAATGGCAAAACATTTCCTACAACCTCCATCTCAAATTGGATTTCCTCGCCTAGTTTTTGAATTTGCGGAAGAGTTCGGAAATTTGACAATGTGTAAGATTTCAGGGACGGCGAATTACTCCATGCTGTTTCCTGATAGGTCATTTAGTTATTGGTGCGTCTACCCTTGTTAAACCTTACAGGTTTTTTACGCATAAAATTTATTGTTTTAGTAAAAAACCAATTAGAAATGATAATAGAGGCTACCATCGTATTCAAGAAACAGGAAACAAGATAGTATTATGGCTGAAGATGAATTAATTGGTGCAGTAACTGGGCAAGCTGGTGAATTTCAAACAGTTTCTGAAATTATTGGATCATCTGAGTCATTGCAACTTGCATTTGCTGTTTTGGTAATTGGAATAGTGGGAATTGCATTAGTTTATCGTGGTTTTTCAAAGTGGATTAAATCTCAAAAATTCAACTATACAAGACCACATCTTTCAAGATTTGTCAGAGTGAGTGTTTTGCCGTTTTTTGCAATAATTCTCATTACAAGCATGAATGTATACATTCAATCTTTTGATGTTTTTGACGAAGTAAAAGACACTGTTTCTGATGCAGCAATAGTTGATGGTGAAAATAAGGTGATGATGGAAACAGGTGAAAAGAAACTAACTCCAGCTGGAACATTTTCAAAAATTCTCAACACAATCAACATACTAGTAATAGGATATACAATTGCTCACCTAATACCGATAATTCTAACAAAACGCCAGAAAACCAGTCTAGAAAAAGAAGATTATGAGATGTGGAAAGAGATGAGAGGGTTTGCAGACGATAAGGAAAGGCTATTCCATAAATTATTCAAATGGGTTCCACCTCAGAATACACCAGAAGATATTTCAGATGAAGAGTTCAGAAATAATTTGAAAACTGAAGAAGGAAGACGTTTGCTTGAAGTGTTTAGAACAACCAAAGGATTGCCTATCGGCAGTTACGAACAATTAGTCAAAGAGCCATTTGAAGAGTGGAAAAAATCTGAAAGGGTAAAGTATGTCGATTATTTTGAAAAATGCATCTCTGGTAATAATCAATCAGGAAAAAAACTTAGAACAGGACAAGATCTAGAAGAAATTTACCCCATTGACACATGGAGAGAAGAAAAAAGACTATCTGGTTTTGATACAATAATTCCGGGTGCAAGACCACCCGGATATGCAGCTAGAAAAAGAAAAAATCTTCCAAAGTCAATTTCTCAAATTTTGCCTTTAGGAATTTTTGGAGCTGTGATAATCGGCATTGTTAGCTGGTGGGGAGTTGATCTAATTGTACTTGCAACTGCTAC
>JAQBHN010000006.1:0-9309 GCA_032127635.1 Nitrososphaerota archaeon | reverse complement strand
GATTGTTCTTCTACTAATCCCGATGATCTATCCTGCTGGTTCGGAACCCTCGTCAATTGCACATACTCCGCCTACAATTTTGAATGGCGGCTCAGCTTTTCCAATTGCGACAAATGACTGGCTGGACGCATTGGATTGGATGAAAAATAATACCCCCAAAGATGCTGTAATCGCGTCATGGTGGGATTACGGCTATTGGATCCAAACAATGGGCGAAAGAGCCTCATTGGCAGATAATTCTACAGTTCACACCTCTATAATTCAAAATATTGCAAAAATGCTACTTGGCAATCCTGATACTGCCTGGAATGCTCTTGATGAGATGCAGGCAGATTACGCATTGATATTTGTGGCTGCTGAAAAACTGAATGTGAATGCAGACGGTTCACTTTATACTCTTCAGGGAGGGGGAGACGAGTCTAAAAAACAGTGGTTTATGAGAATCGCAGGCTATGATACTTCAAAATATTTACATTCTGATGGGACCAGTGGGACTGATTATTTCTGGAATGAAACCTTACTTGGAAAGATGATCCCCTTCTCTCTGTTGGGCTATGTTAATCCTAATAATTCAAACCAACAATCGCTGACTTATCTTCCAGGATATGTTGGAATCTATGAAAAGGATATCAAATTTACCTCTGATGGTGATGGCCCACTGAGACTGGTTTACTCATCTCCTAGTTTTACCGAAGAAAAAACTGGACCGATGATTGGTGTCTTTATTTATGAAGTAAACAAGGATTACAAACCTCTGTCTTAGGAATATCTTTCTGCTAGTCTGTATCTCATGTATTTGTCATCCGGTGAGAATTTGGCAGGATGTGCTGAATTTGTTTCCTCAGAGCATTTTGGACATTTTTCTTTTAGTGTATAATGATAACATTTAGAACATTTCCTAAGTAAAAATCTCATTTTAGTTATCTCTTGTTTTCTTTGAATCTTCTCTGGTAAACTTGAATGTGCCCTTGTTCTTTTCTATGACAGTTTCAATTTCTTCAATAATTGGCTTTAGAATCTTTTCAGCAGATTTGAAATCTTCTGAAGTAAGTGAGAGTCTGTATTTTGGTGCCCCCAGATAAGTAATGTCAATCGTAGAGTCTTTTTTTATGACATCCAGCAATGTCTTCTTGATTATTTCAACACCATTTGATTTATTGTTTGTAATTTCCATGATTCCTCTAATTTCTACTGACGGAAGTTTGATTTTTGAGCAAATATCCTCAATTATAGCTGCAGTTTTTTTTGCAATCTTGAGTTCTTTTACTGACTCTATACCGTTTCTTCCAATGGATATGAAGGCGTCATAGACTGAATCAAATTTTGAATAAATGCTGTCTTCCAGTTTTTCAATCTCTTCATCTGATAATTTAGCTTTATCCTGAAGGTTCTGTAATAGTGTCTTACCTTTTTCAAACTTTTTGACTTCTTTCAGCTTCTGCTTCTTCTGATCTTTTGAAACTTGTTTTAAAGAGAGATCTATATCTCCACGCTGGGCGTTAACTTTCTTTACAAGAAGAACTTTTTTCTCCCCATCTCTTACAAATCTGCTGACTGACCTAATCCAACCTGGAGCAATTTCTGAAATATGCAAAAATCCCTGAATATCATCGTATTCATCTAGTGTGACATATGCCCCATGATCCATCACTTTGGTAATGGTGGCAAGTATGATCTCGCCTTGCTCAGGCATTTCTTGTGTTTCGGTAGACATTTCTTCTAAAACTTCCTTATGCGTAAATTAATGTTGCTGGTTAGAAATCAATTCCCTTTTTTGCTTTGATTCCTTTTTGAAACGGATGTTTTATCTCCCTCATCTCTGTAACCAGATCAGCCATCTCGATGACTTCATCTTTGGCATAATTGCCCGTTAATATCAAATCTATATTCTTTGGCTTTGATCTGATTATGTTCAGGACATCATTCACTGAAATTAGGTTGAGATTTACTGCATAGTTAATCTCATCCAAAATTACAATATCATAGTCTCCTGATTGAATTTTTTCATTGCTAATTCTAATTGCCTCTTTTGCCACTTTTTCATGATCTTCTTTTGGGCTTTTATCATCAATTATCCCGACAAATCCCTTGCCAACTGCCACCATTTCAAATTCAGGTTCTAGTCTTTTTGATGAATCCATTTCACCATAATGCCATGAACCTTTGATGAACTGAATCATACAAGTTTTCTTTTTATATCCTGTTGCACGTAAAGCAATTCCCAAGGCTGCAGTTGTTTTTCCTTTTCCTTTTCCAGTATAGACAATCGTCAAACCGTCATTTTCCATAAATGATATTCAGCAGATCTCACTAAAAACATTGAGTATGTCTACAATCTATCAATTTAAATAAAAAATGATCCTAGTCATGCAAATTGAAAATTCCTAGAATCGTGATTGCAGGTGCTACCAGTGGGGTTGGCAAGACATCAATAACATGTTCAATTATTCATGCGTTACAAAAACGTGGTTTTTCTGTACAACCGTTTAAGGTCGGACCTGATTATATTGATCCCGGATACCTCTCAAGTGTTTCAAAAAACCAAACATACAACTTGGATGCATGGCTTATGGGCGAAAATCAGCTTTTCAATAGTTTCACTTCAAATTCCCAGTCCGATGTATCAGTGATAGAAGGAGTCATGGGGTATTATGATGGATTTGGCGGAGATTCAAACTATGCTAGCACTCACCATGTGGCATCACTGACAAAATCTCCTGTCCTGTTAGTCTTGGATGCTAGCAAAACTTCTCGCTCCATTGCTGCAACTGCTCTTGGATTCTTAAAATTTCATAGAAATTCTCGTATTGCTGGAATAATTCTAAACAAAATAGGCAGCAAAAAACATGAACTTTTGTGTAAAAGTGCACTAGAACAAATCAAGATTCCAATCATTGCTGTGGTTCCAAAAAATCCATTACTGAATATGCCCTCAAGACATTTAGGATTGGTTTCAACGTTAGAAAGCAAAGATCTCAAAATACAGATCAGAAAAATTTCAAGAATAATTTCTGAATGTTTTGACGTTGATCAAATCATAAAAATTGCAAAAAGCCCTGCTGATCTCAACAAAAAATTAAAACCTGCACATGAGAAAACAAAAACTACTATTGCAGTTGCACTAGACACATCGTTTAACTTCTATTATCAAGACAACTTGGAGGCATTGCGTCGCGAAGGTGCAAATTTGAAATTTTTTAGTCCTGTGAAAGACAAAAAAATTCCAAAATGCGACGGACTTTACATCGGAGGTGGATTTCCTGAAATTTTAGGAGACGCTCTTGAAAAAAACCAAATCATGAAAAAATCAATAAAGAAACTATCTGAAGACAACCTTCCAATTTATGCTGAATGTGGCGGGCTGATGTATTTGACAAAATCAATCTTATCTGAAAATAAAAAATACAAAATGATAGGTCTGTTTGATGCTGAAACTAAAATGACAAAGAAAATGAGGCTCAACTATACCAAAGGCAAGGTAACTGTGAAAAATACAGTCTCTGATAAATTGCATGATTTTCAAGGTCATGAATTTCATTACTCTCAATTAGATTCTGTTGCACCTGATTCAAAATTTGCTTATAGTTTAGAGATTGGTGAGGGAATAAAGAATCACCAAGACGGATTAATCCAAGATAATACATTGGCCTCATATGGACATCTGTATTTTGACAGCTCAAATTATGCCGAAATTTTTGTCAAAAATTGTTTAAACTATTCAAAAAGATGATTCTGCCCTAATCAATTTGAAAATCGCATTAATTGTGGCAGATACCGAAGAACTGCCTCCTTTCCTGCCTATATTGGTGATAAATGGCGCTCCTTCTAACCTTGATAACTCCTCCTTTGATTCTGCAGCGCAGATGAATCCTACTGGAATTCCAATGATCAAAGCGGGTTTTACTATGCCTTCTTTGACCATCTGAATTACTTCCTGAAGTGCAGTTGGAGCATTTCCAATAGCCACTACTCCTCCATCCATATCTGAAACGGCCGCTCTCATAGATACCTGTGAACGTGTTTTACCTTCTTTTTTTGCCAATTCCATTATTTCTGGTTTGGAAATATTACAAACTATGTTGTTGCCAAAATCTTTGGGATTTTGTTTATTCATTCCTCCTATCACTCCATTAACATCAACTACGATGCTACAACCATTTTTCAAAGCATTCATTCCGCTCTCAATTGCATCTCTGTGAAAAATTAACCTGTTTTTATTTGCAAAATCAAAATCTGCCGTTGAATGAATGATCCTTCTAACTATAGGCCATTCTTTTTCATTGAACTCATGAGGGCCTATCTCGTCGTCAATCATCTTCATGCTGGCATCCTCAATTGATTGACCCTTCTTAGTTTGCATTTTCTACCTCTTTGGCCCTCTCTAATACCAAATCAATCATTTTTTGATCCGTTCCTATATGTTTTGTAATGTAAGAATTTTCTATACTGGAATTTTCTAGCGCAGGGATCAAATCATTGTTGATATCATTTTTTACATGCGCTCCTTCATGAAGAAAATAAAAAACTATGATCAGAACTTTGGGATTGTCTTTTTCACATTTTTTAATCCCCTCAAAAATATCTGGTTGTTCTATCTCCAGCCAGCATCTGCTAACATTTCTATAGGAATCTTTTAGATGGTTTACAATGTAATCCAATGACATTTGGGCCTTGGGATCTTTACTTCCATGTCCAATGATCATTACATCTACTTCATCGTTTGATAGAGTGACATTGTTTTCTTTTATTGTTGTAGATATTCTATTTTCAACAACTTCTACCAAAGTTTTATGCATGCTCATTTGTTTAGTGACAACAAATTTCACTTTGGTGTCCTTTTGAAATTTCATTACATCAGTAACTGCATTTTTTACTTTTTTTCCAGGATACAAAAAGTAGGGAACGATGGTCAGAGAATCAATATCTTCTTTTAGGCATTTGGCAATTCCGTCTTCAATGTATGGTGGTTCCACCTCTAGGAAACAAAAATCAGTGAAAACATAGTCACCTTTTGCTTTGATCCCTTGGCAAATCACATCTAATTCTTCGGATGCTTCTCTTTCTCTACTTCCCCTGTCAATTAGCAATAATCCTCGTTTCAATTCATAATCCTCGCTATAGCTATGGTCAAATTTGGTGGGAATTTCTGCTTTTCTACTATTAATTTTCCTCCGGATACTTTGATGGCGGCAGCTTCTGACACACTTGCAGTTCCTTCAAACGATTTTACTGTTTCAGAAGGATTTGGGGTAGGAATTTCAGCCAAATCTTCTCTATTCACATACTCTACTGGAATTCCCATTTCTTCTCCAAGATCTATCAGTCCTTGTACATCTTGTGGTTTTTTTATTGATGCTAATTTTGCAATAGATTTCGAACTGAGTTTGAATTTTTCTAAGCAATGATCAATTCCTTCCCTGATTGCTTCCTTTGTAGTATCCCAATGCAATCCAATCCCAATTACTAGACTTGGTGGACGGTATATCACAGACTCATTTGATATTTCACCATCAATTATTTTATCTGAGATTATTAAATGGGCTTTGGAATTTGATTTTTTTAAATCGTCCATTTTTTCATAAATTAAAACATTTTTTGGCAAGTTCTTGTACCAATTTCTTTCACCTGCTTCTTGCAGTATCCCGATAGGTTCTTCATTTACCATGTGTGCACTAATTTTAGTTACCGTGGAATCATCATCTATCTTCCAATTGAATTCCCTTCCTACCAGATCCACTGCTATTGTTTTGTTTACATCTGCTGCAGTAGTGATTACTGGCAATGCCCCAAGTTTTTCTGCAATTTCCTCAGTTAGTTCGTTAGCTCCGCCAATGTGTCCTGATAAAACGCTGATTACAAAATTTGTTTTATCATCAATTACTATTACAGCAGGATCCGTTTTCTTATCTTTCAAGTGTGGTGCAATTAATCTAATTACTGCCCCCAATGAAAATAGACAAATTAACGCATTGCTATTTTTAAAAAGTTCCACAATTTTGTCGGTTGTAGGCTCAGAATACCAAACTATCCCTGTATTTTCATTTGAGAGTTTCAAGGGTGCAAATATGCTCCAATCTGGAAATATGCCCTTCAGTTCTTCCCCAATTTTTATTCCATTTTTGGTAATGGCAAGAACTGCAGTTTTTTCCATAATCCAAATCTTCTAACTTTAATAAAATACCTTACTCTTCGGATTTCCTAGCCAAAATTTTTCCTTCAAAATCAAACAATATTACATCTATGGAGACTTTCTCTTCGGAATGTTTTCTCATATGCTTGTATGTTTCGCTGCAAATCAAATCAAAAAAGCCGTGAATGTTATTTTCCTGAACCATCTCAGATACATGTCTTGCAGTATTTGCTTTTCTAATGTCATGAATTACATTTTCTTGTGCATTGCAACTTTTGGCCAATTCAGCTAGAAAGCCCATGTCGACTTTTGATCCTTTGACATGTGTTTGTTTAACCCCTGCAGCCATTTTTGCAAGCTTTCCAATAAAACCTACAACATATGCTTTTTTGATATCCTTTCTACCGCACTGTTGAATCGTATATCCTGAAAAATCACCCATCTGTACAAAGCAATGTTCTGGCAAATCAACTATTTTTTTTGCAAAATCTTCACTACGTCCACCTGTAGTTAGTACCACTGTGTCATTGCCCATTGCAATTGCCACATCCAAATTCTGTCTAATTGATGCTGCATACGATGCTGTAGAAAATGGGAATACAATTCCACTTGTTCCCAAGATTGAAATTCCGTTTATAATTCCTAACCGAGGGTTGTCAGTCTTTGGTCCCAGTTCTCTTCCTTTGGGAACTGAAATCACAACTCTGATCCCATTTTTTAAGAGAATATCCTTGCCTACTTCTTTCAAATTTTCTGTAATCATTTTTTTAGGCACCGGATTTATTGCAGGCTTGTTAATTTCCAAGCCTAGTCCGGGCTTTGTAACAATTCCTACGCCTTCTCCGCCATCAATCTCAATTTCATTGATTTTTTCGGTGATTGATAATTCAACGATGATTTCTGCTCCGTGAGTTACATCAGGATCATCCCCACCGTTTTTGATTACAGAACATTTTGCCTTATCTGATTCAAATTCGCAAGAATGGATTGGTATTTGAAGAAAAGATCGTTTCGGTAACAGAATACTTACGTTATCAATTTTTTTCTGATTTATTATTGACAGTAGAGCAGCTTTTGATGCCGCAGTTGCTGAACTTCCTGTAGTGTAACCAGTCTTCATTTTGGCCTTTTCTTCTTCCACGTTTATTGTATTCATTTTCTGGTATTAACTCTTATTTTGTAATTCTTTCAATTACTAAATAGATTTAAAATTAAAACAAACTTGGTTCTATTATGGTTAAATTCTGTAAGATTGTTGTTACTGGAGCAAGTGGATTTATCGCAAAAAATCTTAGAAGATACTTGTCTGAAAAAAATGTCGATTTAATCTCCATATCTAGAAATGACTTTAAAAATTTCAAATCTGAATCTAAAATTATTTCAAAAAATTATGATGAAGAAAAACTTTTACAGATAATTAAAAACTCGGATGCATTAATTCATCTTGTTGGAATAGGACAACAATCAGCTGACTCAGATTATGGTACGATAAATGCTGAATTCACACGACATGTTGTAAATTTAAGCAAAAAAGCCAATATTAAAAAAATTGTTTATCTGAGCGGTTTGGGAGTATCTGCAAAAACAACCTTGGGTTATTTTATTTCAAAATACAATGCTGAAAACTTTATCATTAATTCTGGGTTAGATTACACCATTTTTAGACCATCGTATATTGTAGGATATGATGACATGTTTACAAAATATCTTAAAAGACAAATTAAACATGGTGAAATTAACATTCCAGGCTCTGGAACTTATTCTATCCAGCCAATTCATGTATCTGATGTTGCAAAAATTATTTTTGAATCTACTCTCCAATCAAAATTTAAAAATAAAATTATTGATCTTGTAGGTCCTGATTTTGTCACTTTTGAAAAATATGTCAAACTCTTTTCTAAAGGAACCAAAGCTAGCATAAAAAAAATTAAACTTGAGGATGCATACCATGATGCCATAACTAACCCGAAATCCGACTTTGGGGTTGATGATCTCAACATTCTGATTGGAAATTTTAAGGGAAATCATGAAAAATTAAAGAAAATCACCGGCATGAAATTTGAATCAGTTGTAGAACTATTGCAATCCGGCAGATTGTCTTAATGTTTCAGCTTTATCGGTTTTTTCCCAAGTAAATTCCGGCTCATTTCTTCCAAAATGACCAAAAGATGCAGTTTTTTTGTAAATGGGTCTTTTTAAATCCAATTGCGAAATGATTCCTGATGGCTTCATATCAAAATTCTTTCTAACTAAATCCTCAATTTGATTTTCAGGAATTTTGTTTGTTCCAAATGTGTTGACATAAAGCGATACTGGTTCTGCCACTCCTATTGCATATGCCAATTGAACTTCACATCTGTCCGCCAATCCTGCAGCTACAAGATTTTTTGCAATGTATCTGCACATGTAACACGCAGATCTATCGACTTTGGATGGATCCTTCCCTGAGAATGCTCCTCCACCATGCCTTCCAAATCCGCCATAAGTATCAACGATAATTTTTCTTCCAGTCAATCCTGCATCTCCATGCGGACCGCCAATTACAAATTTTCCTGTTGGATTGATGTGAATCTTGATGTCTTCATTCCAAAGATTTCCTAAAACCGGCTTGATTACTTTGTCAATAATTTCTCTTGAAATTTCTTCCTGTGATACTTCCGGGGCATGCTGTGTAGATATTACAACTGTTTCAATCCTTGTAGGTTTGTTATCTTCATATCTTACAGAAACTTGCGATTTGCCATCCGGTCTTGCCCACGGTAAAGTTTGATCTCTTCTTACTTGTGATAATTTTTGAATAAGTTTGTGTGCTAGTAAAATTGGCATAGGCATTAATTCTTTAGTTTCATTTGACGCATATCCAAACATCAAACCTTGATCACCTGCACCTTGTTCTTTTTCTTCAGTTGCTGTTACACCTTGACTGATATCTGGACTTTGTGAGTGAAGTTTTAAATCAACTTTGCAACTATCTCCATCAAACATCAAATCTTTGTTATCATAACCAATTTCTTTTATTGTTTTTCTGACTAGTTCTTCCTGGGCCTTTTGATCAAATACCGCCTTTGATGTGACTTCCCCTGATACAACTACATAATTAGTCGTAACCATTGTTTCAACTGCTACCCTTGAATCCGGATCTTGTCTAAGATATTCGTCTACAAATGCATCGGAAATAT
>JAQBHN010000005.1:0-3849 GCA_032127635.1 Nitrososphaerota archaeon | reverse complement strand
GCCTCGGAACAGAGTACTACGGATATCACAACATCAATCACGAGTTAGAAGTTACATACGTTTCACTTTTGGCAAAGAATCAGAATAAAATCCAGCTCACAAACGAGGACATAAGATATCTGTACGTGGCAGCGTTGTTTCACGACTTTGATCCACAAAAAAGCGTAGACAAGCCTCACGAAGAGAGTGTCTTGAAATTTATTTCGATGGATAGAAAACTGCAGCAGCTGATAAAAGATGCAAAAATAGATTTGGAGATAATCAAGGTTTTGATTTTAAGAACAACGTATCCATGGAGCGGAAAGATGAAAGAGAGTGCGGAAAACCAAATCAAAGAGTGCTTCAACAATTCAGACACAACTAGAAACGATTTGGCACGTCGGGAACACGTTTTGGAAATGGGGTGGTATCTCTCAGTAGTGGACAGGATCAGCGGGTACGCTTTGGGGGACTTTGCAAAGGCAATGGGGATGGCAAAAATGAACGCGCATGCGTTGGCATGGAGGCCATCGCTGATTGTAAGAAGTTCGGTGGCGTATTTTGAGGAAATACTGAACAAGGAGACGGACATGGCAAAATGCATTCTCAAAGTACTTCCAAAAGAGATGAGGAAGAATTTCTTCGACACGGTTTTGTCATTTATGAAAATCAGACAGCAGGAAATCACAATACAGGCAGACTATTCATATGAAAATCTAAAGATGGTTCCAACGATAGAGTCGATGGGCACCAGGACAGATCCCAATTTCATAAAATCGCTGTATGCGATATTTTTGGAATTGCCGTCACCCCTTCAGTTTGAAAAAGAAAATTTTGAGAAATCAGTCAAAGACCCAAAAGTAATCATCAACACCCTAAGACTAAACGACAAAGACGGGGAGATTGTAGGGTTTTCAAAAGGAGGCCCCCTAGAAACCTACAAGCTCAGAGAAGAAATAAGAGACGAGAACTATGGCCTAGGAAACACCGTATTTCTAGAGCCGCTGGCACTGAAAATGGGGTATTGGGGGCTAAAAGGGGGAAGCGAAATGCGCCACATGTTCATAATGCAAGCAAATTCAATGAAATTCAAATTTTTGACAAGTTTTGCATTGCGAGACGTCATCAGGGCAAGAATAGACAAGGAACAGGCAGAATTTGTCACGCTGTTTGATCCTGAGAGATGGGATTACTACAGAATCAGAATCTAGGCAAATTTTCAACACGCACTCTGTCCCATAGAATTCAAAGCAGAAAGGCTTTTGTAACTAAAAAAATTCCAGAAATTGTGATATCTAAGAGCATGGGAATATTTGCAATGCTGGCAATCATGATCAGCATCATCCCGGCATTCGCGCTAACAGAACTGGAAAGAGCGTCTATCGCGGATCCAAGACTGGTAAATGCGTTCGGTGCGCCAGTTTCAGATAAGGTTAATGTGAATCAGCAAATTCAGATTTCGGCAGACATTACAAACCATCAAACAAAATCGCAAAATTTTGTGTACCTTGTCCAAATTAAAAATGACGCAGGCATCGTAGTGTCGCTTGGTTGGATAAGCGGCCAACTCACGCCGGATCAAAGACTGAGTCCGTCACTGTCATGGTCACCCAAGGAGTCGGGTGAATTTGTCGCAGAAATCTTTGCATGGGACGGTTTGACAAATCACAGTGCGCTGTCCGAATACACAAAACTATCAATCAGCGTAAGCTAAATTTCAGCAAAACGGTTTCAAAAAAAGCGGCATATTAAAGAGATTCGAATAATTTGTTACTGAAATGATCAAAAAACAGCCAGATATGAAAAATATCGGTTTGCTGCGCGATAAACGGGATCATAGGTTTGTCTAATAGTGAAAAAAGTTCGACAAGTTCTCGCTAATATCACCTTAAGCACAATACAAGTATGACAATAGGATATTGTGTAAAATGCAGGGACAAGCGAGAAATCGGCAAACCTGCACCATACACCATGAAAAATGGCAAACCTGCAATCAAGGGCACATGCCCTACATGCAGTACAGCCATCTTCAGAATCGGCAGCGGATAAACTTCTCACTGGAGAAATTCAATACTGCCATTCGTCAGTAAGTCCATTCCATAGCGAACGCATGGGGGATGGATCTTTTTCTATTTCCTCAACAATTCTGTTTTTTAGCACAAAGGAAAAGTTCTCCAAAGCATCAATGCCGCCATCGGCAAACAGTTCCCGTCCAATCTCAGTGATTCGCCCATGTTTGTCAGATATCTCCGAAGAATCAGGGCTCTGAAGACAAAAAGTCATCAAATCGATTAATTCCTCCTCCAGCATAAAGTCCATCGATAAATATGAATATTTTATCAAAAATAATATGTCTATCTACTTTAGAGCCAGTTGTAAAGAGAAATGGTGATAGAAATTGCTTAGCGAGGAAGACCTTATTGCGCGTATTTTGAAAATTAAGCCGCTCAAAGAAAACTGCTTCAAATATCTCGAAGAGAGTTCAAGCCAGCTACTGACCCAAAAAATCCTGTTTGCGATATCCGAATTGACTGCCGACGAGATGGGCCCGGTAAAGCTGTCTCAGATTGCCCAAAAGACAACGGGCGAGAATGACAAGCTAAAGCAGGACCTGGTTCGACTGACAATTGAAAAATCACTTTTAAGATGCGGGCTGGTTGAGAAACTCAAATACGCGTCAAACGACGTCCGGTACATTTTGACTGCGTACAGGTTCCAAAAAATCAAGGAGATTGACAGTTTCAGGGGCGAGAGCACGCAGCCAATTGGCGATGTGTTTGAGATGCCAAAAAACACCTGGCCGATATCTGGCGAATTTTACCTGCTGTTGGCAAAAAAATACGGGTACGAGCAATCCCTGAACAAGCTTCATTCCGATTATGACTCTGACGTGATTCCCCGAGGAAAATATGAGACGCTGAACAGCGATTACAAAAAATCCCTTGATCAAATAAATGAAAAACTGGATTCAAAGTATTCCGGGCTGGAAACACTGGTGGTATCTGAATCATGAAATTCCTGATAGTCTTCGGACTGGTTCTGACTCTGATTTTTGCCAGCGGTGATTTTGCTTTTGCCCAATTCTCAAATCAAAACACCCTGAAGGTAAGTTTTGAAAACAACATCCTGCCTTCCTATCAGATTCCGCTATCCTCAGGACAAACATTCACCCTAACTCAGAATCACTCCTGGGTACAGGACGAAACAAGCAGATACAATCTTGTGTCGTACACTTTAGATGGCGAAACTGTAAAGATTTCAAGGTCCGCTCGGGGCGACTTTACGCTAAACATCCCAACTGATTCATCTCACAATGTTGTCTTTTCTGCCATTCCACAATATGCCCTAAGTGTGGATGGAACAAACGATTTCTCGTTTCTTCCTTCTTCCCCGACTAATGACAACTGGTTTGATTCAGGAACTGGAGTGTCAGTCAATGTGCAAAAGACAACTGAAATTGAATCAAACAAGGTTCGACAAGAGATTACCGGATGGTCTTTGGATAAGGCCGAATTTTGGGAAATTGAAGGTGATGATTCTACATCATTTACTACTCCTCCAATAGTACTCAATGAGTATCATCAGGTGGACTTTTTTGCAGCATACCAGTACAAACTCAATGTAATTTCTGACTATGGAGAAACCACTGGAAGTGGATGGTATGAACAGGGTGTAACTGTACCAATTGGAATTGATGCTGGCAGTGATGGGTTGGTGTTAAATTCATTATCCGGATGGGATGGTGCAGATGTGACATATGATGGAAACACTGCTCTAGTGTTCATTGACGGACCTGTAACCGTTTCAGCTAAAGTGGAAAAAAATTACTCTTTTGTAATTGGTATGATTGTAATTCCTATTTTAATAATT
>JAQBHN010000004.1:0-14357 GCA_032127635.1 Nitrososphaerota archaeon | reverse complement strand
TTGTTAAACTTTGTGAGTTGATTAATTTATAGAAAAATCGCCTGTAAAATAGACTCTGATATGAAAATATTCATTGAAAAAAATGGATTATCCGCTTTCCCAATTGGACTGGGAGGGTGTAGAACTTCTGGCTTGTCTTATGATTCATGTGATTATGATATTTTTGTTTTTGATGAAAAATCAGAACCTGGAACAGTTTTCAAATACGGTGATGAATTTATCAATGTCCACCATGCGTCATTATCTGAAACCAATTCCGAAAAACTTCTCCAGTATTACCGGTTGGAAATTCTTCATGACGAATCATGGGATTTGCAGATGATGCTTTCCAGGATTAATGAAAAGCATGTTTCATTATTTTCTGATTTTGCAAAAAACTGTTTGATAGAATCTCAATTCTGTTGCCAAAAAACCACAGAGTCCATTCAAAGTCTTGACGTGTTTGCCCCTTGCTGGCAAAAATGTGCCACTTTTTATTTGGCAAAAGCTATCTCTTCAATCAACCATCAGCGTTCAAGCCCTTCTCACATGCTTGACTCCTTTCGTAAGCTGCAAAAAAATGCCGTCAACGAACACATCTCTATTGTAACTCAGACAGTCGGAATTGAGCGGGCCACCCCTACATTGCTTGAGCGGATGCTGAAATCAACAATGGGGTTTTCTGATCTAATTGAGAAAAACAATCACTCTGAAATTATTCGGCAAAAGCACGATTTCTTTGTAAAAAATTCCATGCTTTCTGATTGCTATTTCTATTTGGCGTATGTGAATAAAGAAAATTTTGTGAAAATTAAGGATACCCTGAGTCGCCAGCCCGACCTTTTTTACATACTCAAGGTTGCCTTTGACGTTGAGGCTGATTCCCACCTACTTCGACAGCAATCCGAACTTGTACAGAAATCTTGCAATGAAATACTTGGGGTTCTTTCAAGTGCGTAGCGTTCCATCTGGGTGTACTAACCTTTTAAAATAAGTAAAATTACTGGTTTATCATGGTAGATCAAGCATGTGGATGCGAAGCCGACAGCGGCGATCCAGATTATTCCTGCGATTGTGCAATGCAAGGTCATTGTATATGCAGTTCTGATTGCAAATGTAATACCGACGTTTGTAAAGAAGCAACTAAAAGTTACTAATTGGACTAGAGTTCAAATACTAATTTTTTATTTTTTATTTATCATCATCGTCGTCAAAGCCCCATGACTTTACTAATTCTTTTTGGAACTTGTCAGCTTGTTTTTCATCCAGTGAGAATCCGCAATTTTTATGAGTAGGAACTACAGTCATGCCGTCTAGTTTGAATTCAACTTCAAACAAATGTACTTTGGAGCATTCACACATTTCTGGAATTTCTGTACTTGTTCCTCTATATTTGCTTATTCGAATATCGTATCGCTTCTAATCGCTCTCGTTTTTTACATGTTTGAATAACGTTTAACTAGGTAATTTCATAATTATGACTATGAATAAGATTGTAATTTTATTTTCGGTTTTGGCTATTGTTTTCAGTCTTGGATTCTCAAATCTTTCTTATGGACAAGGCGTTCAAACAGCGGGCGGTGTTGACATGGACGGCACGTGGTATCTTGGTGAGGGCCTTAAAAAAGGAGATTATTTTGAATATTCTTTATGCCAAATAGATCTTCATGACTGTGCTCCGATTAAATTGAAATTCTGGATCAATGGAGACATTCAAAATGAGGGTGAAACACTTTGGGATGCAAAAGTTGTAGTAATTGATGGCAATAAAATTGTCAAAGGTTCGATGGGTCTTGGTAAGAATTCTCCTGAGCCGATAACTTTTGATGATAATTTGTTTGATTATGCAATTGCGTTCAAATCTTCATTAGGCTGGCTGTCTGCATTTGCCACTGGAAACGAGGGTGATCGAATTCACGGACCACAGAAGTTCAGCGATGCAGCATGGGGTAAAATTGGCGCTATTGGAGGCGGACAATTAATTCCAAAACGTGTAGAATCAATAACTACTCCTGCCGGAACTGCAGATGCCGTTGTTGTTGGATGGTACAGTGGCAACAATAACGAAATTTGGATTGTGGATGAATTTCCTTACCCTGTTAAGGCGCTAACTTATGCTTGGGTCACAACCGGCATTGCCCCGATAATGCACCAATACACTTTGTTGGATTTTAAAGAAAATGTGCTGACTGATCCTTTCAAAGATGTTGAATCGACAATACTGAGAGAAGATTTGTTGGGATGTGAAACAAACTTTCATGATTATTTCAGCGGCCGTGTCGCTACAAACACCTTTTCCATGTCTATACAGTACAACTATTCTCCAGAATTCCCAATTGAAGGGTGTTATATTGACTGGAAAATAAATTTCATGAACAAGTACAATGATGTTGAATTTATTGATCAAGTTCACTATGACATTTGGGTGGTTGACGATAACGGAAACAGACTTCGTTCATATGCTGAAGATATAGGACGTTCAGATCTGTTTAACGGATTTGGTCAAGTCCATCTTCTTCTTCCGGTTAATGAAAAAGCAGGAATTGTTCACTATATCATATTTGTCCATGGCACTGGCTCAGAATATGCGATACCTAATGCTGCCATGGGTGGATATGCCGCTATAGATATTGAAATTGAAAAAAACCCTCTCATCGATAAGTTAAACGGCGACACTGCCTCCTCGCCTAAAATACCCTCTTGGATAAAGAACAACGCCGGTTGGTGGGCTGATGGATCCATTGATGATAATTCATTTGTGCAGGGAATCCAATTCCTGATCAAAGAGGGCATTATGAAGATTCCAATTAGTAAAAGTTCAACAAATTCAGGTTCGGAACCTGATGCATGGTACGAGTGATATTTTTTATGATGTTTTACATTCAAATTACTAAAACCTCTTAAAAATATCGAGTCAGCATGGTCGGTCTTTTCAAACATCCTAAACGCCAAATCAAAAAATTACTTAAAGACGGTGACTATGATGAGGCTATAGCATTTGGAATGAATCTGGAGTCTGAATATTCAGAAGACCATGATTTTATGTTTATCATGGGCAGTGCTTTTTTTATTGTAGATGACGCGCAAAGGGCATTACCGTATTTTGAAAAGGCATTTCAATTGGATGATGGTGATGTTGAGACTCTGACTCTTAAGACTAACGTACATTTGGCATTGGAACAAAAAGACGAGGCTCTTGCTTGCTGCAGGTATATCGTGAAACTTCAACCAAAAAATACTGAAGCTCAGGAATTGCTTGAAAAACTTGAGAGCGTTTGATCTGGAAGACTACTGTTTCTTTTTCATCTCATACGCATTTTCCATTAGCCAATTGCAAAATGCTGTAACTTTGTCATCAAAATCAGTCCAAATGTGAACTGAATGAGGCAAAATGTCTATTTTCCAATTGTCTGTGAATACCCTTACCCCCTCTTTATTTTCGTACATGTAGGCATCTTCTGTTTTGACATCTCCTAGAATTTCAACTGCTTTCTGTTTGATTATTTCTCTATCTATTGGAAACCTTTTCCTGTCGTAATCGATAATCAAGCTCAGATCTCTTTTGCCATAATTTTCAAATTCTTCAATTCTGCCTTGTTTTGGAAAATTTACGATTAATTTGATGTTGTATTTTTTCCCAACCTCTTTGCCGATTTCAACAATTCGGGTGTATGCCATTGCCGGATTTTTGTTTAATAGAAATCTGATTTGTGCTAGGTCTTTTTTCAGTTCAGATTGCAAGTCGCTGACTAGTTCTGAAAATATCATCACTTTCTTCTGAAAAATTCCTATTATAATCATTAGATTCCAAACTCCAACACGCTAAAGTTCACACCCTTCAAAGAATTTAATAAAAAGAGATTGGGGTTTATACTGGAATGAGTGCTGTATTTGATGCAGAAATAGCAGAACGCGAATGCCCCGGATGCGGAAGACTGACAAAGTCAATGTTTTGTCCAAAGTGTGGCAAGTGTGAATTCTGTCACAAGATAATGGAAGGGGAATTAAAATGTCAAAATTAGATGCGCCTTAATCTGACTTTTTGAGAATGTACAATACGCTTAAGTTCATAATTCTTGTATGGAATACATGGTAAAATTAACAAATAAAGAGCATGAACAACAGCAACAAAACAGAATTAAGAAGTTGGAAAATGATTTGAAACAACAAAAATTAAGAATAGATACACTAGAAACAAGAATCAACAGTTTAGAAAATCGTAAAACATTAAAGAAAACTACGAAAAAATGAAACCTGCAATAATTATCGCAATGGCATTTGTTTTGCTAGTTCCAATGCCTGTCTTTGCACCATCTCATCCAGAATATGTTGGATTTGAAAAACCACTGATACAAATAATGCACGGAATTGTACCTGAAGCTGTCAAATGTAATGGAGAACTAGTTTTGGTTCTAAAGTATAGTGACGAATCACCTGCGTGCGTAAAGTCATCTACTGCAGATAAACTTGTAGAACGTGGATGGGGAACAATCCCTCCGCCATGCTGTAAAAAACTGCATCAAGAACCAGGAGAATCAACTCTATCTCAGAAATGTTCTGGTACTGCCAGATGTATCGCAGGAACTGTTACTTCAGTAATTGACGGAGACACAATCAAAGTTGACGGTCAGTCGATTCGATTTGCGTTGTCTTCTGCTCCAGAGTTAAATGAACTGGACGGAGATGCAGCTAGGACATTCGTTGAAAATCTTTGCCCTGTCGGTTCTACTGTACTGGTTGACGAGGATGATTTGCAAACTAAGGGCAGTTACGGCAGAATTATCGGAGTAATTTACTGCAACGGTGTGAATTTGAATGAGGAATTGGCGGAATCAAAATTCGGATATGTATCATCAGGATTTTGTAAGAATTCGGAATTTGCAGAGGATGCTTGGGCAAGGACGAATGGATGTTAGATTCTAAACCCTTTTGAGAAAAGACAATACGCCAAACTCCGATCTGTAACATTTCAGAATTCCCTTGGTTATGCTAGGAAAACATTGACTATTCATTAAATTCTGCCAAGATTGGTTTTTTTAGAACTTCGATTAGTTCAGAACATGGCAATGCCTATGGATTATGACGGGATGAGGACAGATGACGCTTCACTGAGAACCGACAATGTGGATGATTACAAGAGAACATGTATTGATTTTATCGAGGATATCTCGCATGATTATGAGGCATGGGTTGATTATTACAAATTGCCTGAAGACGAGGACAAAAGAAGGCGTGCAGGAATCCGTGCTACCATCACGCGAACCAATGATTGGATAGCAAAAGTTGCACAGTCAATCAAGGCAATTGACGTTGTTATGAATGACGGAATACAAAAAATGGCTGAGGCCACTGCTGGAAAGCCTCTCCAAATAGGCGTTTTTGTAAATCATAAATCCGGTTACACGGAAACAAGTCCCGGAATAATTGATGTCAGTGTAAGGGGCACTGCAAGGGAAGGAAGAAAAATGAAACTTGGATTTCATTTTAAAGACGACCGATTTAGAATTGAATCAACGTGCAATGCTCGTTTTGCTGAGGAAAACTTGCCTACTCAGGAATTTGAAAATTTGGATATCAATCTTAAACTTTATGCAGAAAGTGCAAAACCACGCGATGTTATCTCATTCACTGTGACTCTGAGTGAAATTGAAAACGATGTTGAATTTGACAGACGAGGCATTTCGACTATTGTCCATCTGGTATAGATTCGCGCATAACTCCCTCACCTATGTAGTCGATAAATTTTCCAGTGTTTTCAAGTTTTATTGAATTTATTTCTTCCAATCTGTCCAAGGAATTCATCTTCAGATATTCCTCAGAAGCAGTATACAAGACATCCTCAATATAGAAAGTTCTTGCATTGCTCATTCCGTAGTAGCCTGAATCTTCTGCAGAATGTGTTATGGTTCCTTTGAGATTGAATCCGTCCGAACTGTTCAAATCAAACACGTAGAACCCGCTCCAACGGTTGTAGTCTGGAGCAAACTTTTTGGCACTTGAAATTACGTCAAGACCTTTGGAATCCCCGCTGATTGGAATTGACAAGACTCCGCTTTTTTTATCAAAGAAGAATGCCTTGTGATCATACAGTGCTTCTGAATACGTCGAGCTATCTCCGACCGTGATGTCATCTGTGACTTTTGGATTGTTTACATCTGCTACGTTGAACAAAGCAATTTTGATTCCCAGCTGCTGGACTCTGCCGTTTTCAATTTCTTTCGTGTCTCTTCCAAATCCTATGACGTGTTCTTCGTCGTACGGGTGCAGATAGTTTGAAAACCCTGGGATTTTCAGCTCCCCTAGTATTTTTGGGGTGTCTGAGGATAAATCAATTACAAAGAAAGGGTCAATCTGCTCGAATGTTACCAGGTATAGCCTGTCCCCCATGAATCGTGCTGAGAAGATGCTCTCATCGGGGGCAATTTCGTCCAGTCCTCCCACAATGTTTAGTTCCTCATCCAAGATGTAGACTGCGTTTGAGCGAACTGTTCCCTGGTGCTGAACGTAGTATTCTGTAGTTGTTGCGACTCTGAATCTGTCTCCGTTTTCATCCATGGAGAACTGATTTAGTAGTCTGCCTGGCACCGAACCCTTGGCAACGTATTCGATTTTGTCCTCGTCGATTGAAATTTTATGAATAATTGTTTTTCTGGTGTCTTCCTGAATTTTGACATCGTATTCGTTTAGTGCCTCTCTGATTTTTTCAAACAACTCTTCCTTGTCTTTCTTATCCATCTGGTTGTACGATCTTTGCATCAGTTCTGAAATTTTCATCCACTGCGCTGATGAGTTGATTGATGAATCGTCTTTGATTGCTTTGATTTGTTCTTGAATGTTGTTTGGCAATAGCGGCACCACCACATCAAAGAATCTGTCTTGTGCAGAATTTTCATAGAATCCAAATGGCATGTCTTGCTGATATGTAAGGTAAAAGTTATCTTCAGATACGTAGAATGTGCCAGAATAGCCCATTAGAAATGACTCTGAATTTATCTTGTCTCCAAAAATGTCGATTGCGGTTAGCGTGTTAAAGTTTGAAAACTGCTCTACGTTATCAAAGTAAAATGCATCCGGTGTCATGATTCTGACTGAACCCTCCATTATCATTGGGAGTCTTGGATACTGATAGTCAATATTGCTGTTTGTCACAAAGTACGCATAGTCTCCAATCATTCGTGCATCCATGAAATAGCCGTCTATGGAATAATCTTTTAGAATTGCAGGGTGCCCTTTGTCTGATACGTCTACAATCAATGCGTGCGTAACAGGACTGTACGAACGCGTAGGAACAAAGTCGTACTGTGGAATAACCTCGTCGTCACTTTGCCCATTGTAAAATATTACCAGTCTGTCATCATTTAGGAACATGTTCTGAATGTATTGTGATTCGATATCTAACGCGATTTTTAAAACTAATTTTGCTGACTCTGCAGGATATGCGTCGATGATTGAAAGTGTGTTTTGTGATACGATGTAAACATACTTTGAATCGTTTTTAATGTAATCCGGCTCGTCTACATTTTCAACTTGAACATTTGTCGTTGAATACTCCGATCCCCCTGATTCTGTTTTGGATGCTCCGTCTGAAGGCATGGGTGCAACTGATGGAACAGGAGATCCTGTGGACACGGCACTATCAAACATTGCCCCTTCTCTACCGCCAATGGACTTTATCATTCGATTATCGTAGAAATTTCCTCCCGCGGATGACGATGTTTCCAGAATTCCTTTTAGCTCTTCCTGGGATGATATTTTTTTAACGTTGTTTGTGCCTTCAAAGTATTCGGACACTGATTTGTCGACATAGATTATTTCAGTCTGGTGGGTCTGCGGTTGACTGTCAAGCCCTAAAGAAATCATCATTCCTGCTGTAGCTATTACCGAAATGGCGATTACGATTGGTATTGTTATTTTTGAATTCATTTTTTATCCCCACTCTGCAAGCTGTTCGTCTTTTTGAAAACTCGCATTTAGTGATTGCTATCATTTGGTAGTTGGGGATAAAAGGTTTAGTGAAATCCAAATTTCACCAAACAATTTACATATACTGGAATCAGATAATCAACTCTGTTGTCCGCTGATGAATTGCCAAACGATGAATTGATTGAAAATATCAAAATTATTGCAACTGACGATGAAAAAATAAAGTCATTTGGTGAGATATTTACCAGTGATTCCAGCCGCAAAATCCTCCAATTGCTGTTTAATGAAGAGTTGTCTGCTACTCAGATTGCTCAAAAAAGTGACGTGTCCATCCAACTGGTCAAATACCATCTGAACAAACTACAGAATCTTGGCGTGGTAAAAGTCGCCAAGATTGAAAAAAACTCAAAATCCCAAGACATGAAAATTTACTCCGCATCAAAATTCAGTCTTGTTATAGTTCCACCTACACTATCAGAAAAAACTAGGGAAAGCAAGATGCTGGTTCGCTCGTTTAGACATATCTACAAAGTTGCCGGACTTGGAATTGCAACTGGACTTTCAGGGTTGTTTTCGCTATCTCAGTTCAAAAACAAACAAATCTTCGTTGATGATCCTGCTGGTGGTTTTTCAACTGTTGAGGAATCTGCCAAGAACATGCAATCAATTCCAATTGAAGAATCCATACGCTCACTTCCTGCATCTGCCCCGATGGCTGCAGAATCTGAATCCCAGGATATCGCCCAACACGGTTTAGACGTTGCAGAAACTGTGGCAAATTCCGAAATAACTGCAAGCTCTGATTTGTTTTTGCCTTTTGTAATTGTTACCCTGCTTTTGGGTGCGATTACCGCATATTATTTGTGGAAATTAAAAAAATCCAGTTAATTCAACGTTACTTCTATTGCGACCCTTTTTTCTTTAGCTCTTTCTTCCCCGGGGTATTTTAGAATGGATATTTTTTCATTCAGTTCTTGGTCTGTCACCAATTTTGCATTTCCTGTGAGGGTAGTGCCGTTGTACTGTATTTTGACTAGTGGGTTTGCCAGGGCATTTTGAAACCAGTCTCCGTCTGGCCTGTGCCTTGAAAAGTAAATTTTTCCATCATGGTTGACTGCACGGAGCATCACACTGTGTTCCCTTCCTGTCTTTCTTCCCTTCGTGATGAGGATTGGGCGAAACAGATTTTCCTTAATTTCCATGCGTAGTTTTTTTTGCAGTCAAGTAATTTAACCCCATTGATAGAAATTTCTGATATTCGGTGTCATAAGCAAATCTGTTGATTTGACGGCATGTCCATAAAACTTGAAGGCATGCCTGCCAATCTGGCTACTGCCGATACATTTACTGGAAAAAAAGTAATTGATAGAGAAGGAATTGAATATGGTAAAGTCAAACACATTCACATTAACAAAGACACGCTAGCTGTAAACGGTGTGACCATCCATCAGGGATTCCGCAGAGATTATTTTCTATCTGAGGATTACATTGACAAGTTTTCTGAGGAAACGCTGCTTCTTAGCCGACCTCCTGTGAGAACTGGAATTCCGGTAACTGATATTGACAGACACAAAATTGGCAAAGTAAAGCGATTGCATAAAAATTCAGAAACAAACGAATTGGAATCAATTGAAGTCACTGACGGTTTAATGCATTCCAAAATCCTATCCAAATCTGAAATTTGGGGGGTAGGGGAAAAAGTCATTTTAAGAATGACCAAAGAAGAATTCAAAAAACTTGAATGATCTCTTTTAATCTCTTTTTTTAAAATGACCTTTTTTGATTATTTTGTTTTTTTAGAACAAACATCGCATACAGGAATTCCTTCTAGAATCTTCACTTCCACATTTGACGAGTGGCATTTTTGACATAATCCTTTCATGCCTTTAATTCGTTAATTGGTCTTTAAATTTTTTATGAGGATCGGCTAAACCAATCCTTAGCAATTTATAATTGATAACTGCGATCAATGTGTTGTACTCGATAGAGACAAAATCTCTTACCAAATCATTTGGTGACACAATTGCAGTAAATAATATTTCATTTGCAGTAGAACAGGGCGAAATCTTTGGATTCCTGGGACCTAACGGCGCTGGCAAAAGTACCACCATGATGATTCTGACCACTCTGCTAAAACCTACGTCTGGAGTAGCTTTGATTTCAGGATTTGATGTCTCTACAAATCCAAAACAAGTCCGAGAAAATATCGGCTATGTTCAACAAGAATCAACCGTTGACGAGTATCTTACAGGGCGAGAAAACCTTCTGCTACAGGCAAAACTGAACCATATTCCAAAAAATGAAATCAACAAAAGAATTGACGATGTTTTGGAATTAATTGAACTCGTTGACAAACAAGATCAAGCCGTTGTCACATATTCAGGCGGTATGAGAAAGAGATTGGACATTGCAGGAGGATTGCTGCATAGGCCAAAAGTATTGTTTCTGGACGAGCCTACAGTCGGATTGGATATTCAAACTCGTAGAAAAATTTGGGAATACATAAAAAAAATCCACATTGAATTTGATATGACCATTTTTGTTTCTACACATTACATGGAGGAGGCAGACCAGCTGTGTGACCGAGTGGGAATTATTGATGGGGGAAAAATCCAGGTCATAGATTCTCCTGAAAACATGAAAAATGCAATGGGCAATGAGGTAATCTCTATGCTTATTGATGAAGGCAAAAATCACGAGTCATTTGTCTCTGAGATCAGAAAAATTGAATTTATAAAGAAAATTAACGAAGATGGCTCTAAACTTACTCTGTTTGCATCTAATGGCACTGAAGTGATTCCAAAAATTTTTCAAATTTCATCAGAACTTGGAATCAAAATAAAGTCTATCTCTCTAACTCAGCCGACACTTGATGACGTTTTCATTTCTTACACTGGACATGAAATCAAAGGCGATGACTCTGGGTTTAACAGAAAACGCGAGCATGCAAAGATGAAGAGGCTACGTGCATGAATACTATCCTGTATGATACGTATACAATTTTTTGGAGGGAGCTGAAGAGATACAAAAAGTCTCGCAGTGGAGTTTTAATCAGACTGATTCAACCTGTAATTTGGATCATTGTTATCGGAAATACGTTTTCTGGAACTCAGCCGCTGATTCAATCAGTTGGATTTGAGGGAAAATACATCGAATTCATGGCACCTGGCGTCATTATTCTTACTGCGATTTTTACTAGCATCTTTGGCGGTGTCAATACTTTGTGGGACAGGAGGTACGGTTTCATGAACAAGGCACTGTCTTCTCCAATTTCCCGTTCTTCAATTGCGCTGGGAAAAATGTCTGCAATTTCTTTGATTGCTGCACTGCAGGCTAGTCTGATTATAGGGATTGCGCTGGCTATCGGAGTCAATTTCCCTAATCCGATAATGATTGCGCCAATCATGGTGATTGTAATTTTATTTTCTTTAGGCTTCTCTGGAATCTCTGTAATTGTTGCAGCTACTGCAAAGTCTCAGGAAACTTTTTGGGGCATGATTAATTTTCTTGGAATGCCGTTGTTCATGCTTAGCCCTGCGCTATTCCCACTAGAACTGCTGCCGGACTGGCTTGCAGTAATTGCAAAACTAAACCCTGTAACGTATACGATTTTACTGGTAAGAGAGTTGATGACTGGCGTCTCCGAAGGCGGCATTCCGATAATTTTGAGCCTCGGAGTTTTGGTGGCATTTGTACTTGTAATGGTGGCACTAGCAAGCTATGTGTTTACGCGCGAAGTGAACAAACCTTTTTGACATAAAGTTGACAAAAAATCAAACTATTGTTAACTCTGATGATGTTTGCAAAATTTTGAAACGATAGTACGTTGTCAACCATCAATACTGTCATGACTTTATCGGTAATTTTGCTAGCCAGTTCTTTGACGCAATATTCTTTTGCGCTTGGAGACTATGACTATATCTCAGAATGGGGCCAATTTGGAATATCCACCCCCGGCCTTTTTTCGTTTCCCCAATTCATTGCAGTGGATGATGATGGAAATTCGTATGTGACTGATTTGGGAAATAAACGCGTTCAAAAATTTTCTAGCAGCGGTGAATTTGCAAGTACGTGGGGACACAGCGGAACACTGCCTGGAGAATTTCACTATCCTGCTGGAATTGCGGTGGGTGACGGTTTTGTTTATGTTGCAGATCATGATTTACACACGGTTCAAAAATTCTATCTTAACGGAACGTTTGTTAATCAATGGGGGGGTTACGGGACACATGACGGGGAATTCAAGTACCCGTATGGCGTTGCCGTTGATTCTGAAAACCATGTGTATGTTGTAGATACCGGAAATCAACGAATTCAAAAATTTACTTCTGATGGGGATTTCGTTTTATCCTTTGGCTCTAGCGGAATGGCTCCTGGCCAATTCCTCACTGCGATTGGAATTGGCATTGATGAAAACAACGATGTGTATGTGACTGATAAAGGAAATCGCAAGATTGACAAGTTTGATTCTGACGGTTTTTTGTTAAAGTCAATGCCGTTCCGCGGATCAAACTATGTTTTCTCTCCTGAGGGAATTACAATCGACTCTGATGGCAAGATGTTTGTTGCAAATTCTGCAAATAACAGAATCCTGTATCTTGAGCAAGGCGATGACTTGTCTCTGGATATTTTTGAGCAACGTGGGCCTTACCCATCAACGTTGACTGTACCTACTGATGTCGCATTGGGTGTTAATGGGGAATTGCTAGTTGTGGATTCTGGATCTCACAAAGTAAAATCATTTGAAACCCCGTTCTATACTGAACCTGAGGTTGCAGATGTAATTGAAATTGTGGCGCCTGAGATCATTCAAAACTATCCATACGACGAAATTAATCCCACAATTATGGCTCCGAGTGACTTGGTTTTAGATGCAACTGATCTGTACACTCCGGTCTCTATCGGGGATGCAATTGCAGCTGATTCTGGTAGTGGAATTCGGGTAATTTTGAATAATGCCCCTGAATTATTTTCTTTGGGTGTCCACAAAGTTATCTGGATTGCATTTGATAATGCCGGTAATGCTGCAGAGGCATATCAAACAGTTACGATTAGTGCGTGTGGAAATGCTTACTCTGATTATAACAAAATAGTTGGAACCGCCGAAGATGACATACTTCAAGGAACCTCTTCAGATGATTTGATCTTTGGATTAAGCGGTGATGATATCATAAGTGGCCTTGACGGCAATGACTGTATTTTTGGTGGAGATGGCGACGACGTTATCTATGGGAATGATGGATATGACACTATATTTGGAAATGATGGAAATGACATCCTAAAAGGTCAATCAGGATACGATGTAATTTACGGCCACTTGGGAATGGATGTGCTTGACGGCGGCTCCGAAAATGACAATTGCTATGATTCCGACGAAGATCTACTGCTAAACTGTGAATAGTATGTTTTCTTCTATATAGAATCACTAGTGCTATCTAGAGTTCTATTTCATACATAGAAAACCATGCCATGGCTTATAGTGCAAAAATCCTCTATGAATTTCAATGACTTTGAAAAACGTAAAAAACATTGCAATATTTGGCATTGGTGCATTATTTGCGGTGGTGTATTTTGGATTTTCAAACGCATATGCTGAAGAAAGTGAAGGATACCAAATGATAGGGGACGTGTCCCCCGTCCTGACATTCACATTTAGGGACGGCGTTGAAACATACGAATTTCCTGTTTTTGAAATGGGTGAAAACTTTGCAGATAACTCTGGAACGTCATTTTCGGTAGAGGGCGTTGTCACCAATTCCCCGCTGTTGCACAAAGCAATGGATGAAGCATACAAGTACAAATCTTCGAGTGGCGCTTTTGACTATCAATTCAAATACTTTGATGTCGACGTAAGTTTTGTAAAATCCGGCGAATCCATAATGTCTCTGGATTACAACACTTGCAGAGTTGGCAATTATCAAGTTGAGACGCTTGATTCAAATGACTATGAGAGTTATTTTGCAAAAGTTGGATTTGCCATTGTAGATAAAATAGACTTTGTATGTAGCGGATTGACCTCTGACAACGAGGCTCCAAAAATAACTGCTAGCAACTCTTTCACTGACTATGGTAAATCTGGATTCAAATTTGCCAACAACATGACAACTTCAGTAACCTTCATGTTTGAAAATGGAATTGAAAAAATTGAGTTCCCTGTCTTTAACCTAGTTTCAGGCTATGCGGAATCATCTAATAATGTTGTTGCAGAATTTCAGGTAGAGGGTGTTTTGGATTACTATCCATTGTTATATCAGACAATTGATAAATCAAGACAAGTATCTGGATTGTCCACTGCATCTAACGTTGATTTTGATGCACTAGTGGAATTTATTAATGGCGACTCTGTGTACAGGGGCTTTGATTTCCGCAGTTGCAGAGTATCTGATGCTCAAATCACAACTAAAACCGACAAAGAAGAAGGATTTACTGGAAAGAGTGGATTTGCAATTGTTCAT
>JAQBHN010000003.1:0-10992 GCA_032127635.1 Nitrososphaerota archaeon | reverse complement strand
TGCAATAGGACTGTAAAAATGGATTTCAATTTTATTCTACTCTTTATCGATACAATACATCTCCAACTGCCCGATTTTCTTGGGGGTGGCGAAAGACAGGCTTTGGGTAGCTCAGATCCGATTGTAAAAGGATTAATTCTTTCAATGTTTGCTGTTTCTGGATTTGGTATTCTGCTTAATTTGTTCAATGCAGGAGTTAGAAAGAAAATGGTTGATCAAGTAAAACTAAAACGAATTATGAAAGAAACCAAAGGATGGCAAAAAGAAAGAATGTCTGCAATGAGAGCAAAAGATCAGGCCAAAATCGCCGAACTGGGCAAAAAATCATCATACATGAACAAAATGTCGATGGAAATGATGCAGATGAACATGCGACCTATGATGATTACATTTGTCCCTCTGATTTTGATATTTTACCTCGTATTGCCGCAGCTATTTACGTACACTGTAGCTTTCTCCCCGATCTCGCTGAATGTAATCCCTGGAAATATGTTCCAACTTACGTGCACTGCGGCACAAGCAATTGAAGAAGGACATGTCTGTTTTGGCAAAGAAAATGCATTGTATCTTTGGGCATGGTACTTTTTGTCCTCGATTTCATTTAGTGGGATAATCATGAAATTTACAAAGACTTCGATGAATCTATCCTAGTGTTCTAATTGATCTGAACATTCTGTTGAACAGACATCGTCACACCAATGCTCAAACTCTCTTCTACACACAATGCATGTTTTCGATGATCTCATAATCATAGTAGTGCAAAACAAGTATTTACATAATAATTAACATTGTTCAGCGATTGCTAAATACTAAAATTTTATTTCATGCTCTATATGGGAGCCATTCTAGTCACATGGTGAAATTCCAAGATACAATGCCCCGGCTGTGCTGTAGGTTGTTTCCAATCAAGACGTTTTGACAAAAACACCATCTGGCTTCTACATCTGATTGAATTTTAGATGTTTTTATCCAAATTTGGCCTAACCTGGATTGATGCTGTGCAATGTGGAATTACCTTGCAATTGATAATCTGCCTGTTGTCTGCCCACGCAGTCTGAGGGCATTTTTAATCATTTGCCATTATTCGGCATTTCTAAATGCCCATTTTAATTCGCCATGTTTTCTTACAAATTCCTCCGGTGATACTTTGTTGTGGTCAGTTTTGATGTGGTACATGTAATCATTCAGTGAAACAAATTCATGCTGGCATAGCGGGCAATTTTTACTAAACGACATGAATGACTATTCGTATTATTTGCTTTTAGCGGTTCCTTAACAATGTTAATTATTCTATATATGCATGAAAATTATTTCTAATCGTTGAACAAAACAAAGAAAAAACCCACTAAACTGTCACGAGCGAATATAGTTGCAATCAGTGTTGTTGCAGGCGTTATTGTCCTGATAGGCGGCATGATCTTGAACTCCTTTAATCCAGTCAATTCGGACAGTTTTGTTTTTGCGCCATCTACAAACGTCTCTCTGAAGGCGGTACAATCTGATCAAGGATCCTACCATTACCAGTCTGCAAAAGGGGGAAAGTCACTGTCCTCTCTAGCTGGATCATCTCCTGCAATTAAGGTGTCAAAAGGAAATCTTGTTGATATTCATTTGATTAATGAAGAAAAAAACCAATCAGGCAATCCGTCTAAACACAATCTCAACATTGATGAGTTTAACGTGCATACAAAAGATTTGGATTATTTTCAAAGCGAATCAGTCACGTTCTTGGCAGACAAAGCAGGCACTTTTGATTACTATTGCTCCATTCATTCTGACATGAAGGGCACCATCACTGTAACCTGATGAAAATTTTGCTTCCAGTTGAGTGCAATTATTTTTTTACTAAATGGGTTTTTCATTTGTAATATGAGCATTGGAGAAGTGGGATGTGGGGATGGTTACCAATGTTAATCCAAGGTTATTAGATACCTTCACGCTTTCTATGCATGGAAAAACAAACTGAAAAAAATCAAAGCCAGTCTCTTGTTGCTAAAGACAAGGCAGCTTCAAGCAGGTCTGTTTGCGGGGTGATGAAGGACAATACGATAAACATTATTCAAAAACTAGAGTCTGAAATGCCTTCTATATTCCAAGGTTATGCTGATCTGTACACAAGATATTTGCATTCTGTGCAGGATGTTTTTGGAACATGCAGTTTGGCTGAAAAACAATATTTTGACAAAATTGATGTTGACCAAAACATGCTCAAGGAATATGACGATTATCTGAAATCTGTCACAACCATTGCGGAATCTCAGATTGATTTCTCCACTGATTTTGTAAAAAGATACATTCAGTTCAGACTGTCATCGATAGATTCTTGGGACAAGTATGCTCACACCTGTATAGAGATGCATGCTAAATTCTTGGCAAACTCTCTGAAAAGTAGCAAGTAGAAAATAAATTCCAACCAAACCTGTCTTTATCATTTAGGTGTGCTTGATCCTGGTTTGGATGGGATGCCTGACGGTTATTTTGATTGAACGTAATGCTCTCTTGTGATTCACAATTTTGATATTCAGATTATATGTGGTGAGAAAAGGCTGACGGTGTGGCAGGCAGACCTATTTGGATTGCAATCATAATCGGTGTTTTCTTTGTGGGAATCGGTGTAAGCTATGCCCATTTTGCAAACACGTATGATCCAATGTCTATGAAATTTCAAAATCAAGAACTGTTCAATCAAATGATGTCAAACAACCCAAAGATGTCACAACACTGGATGGATTCAGGTATGACGGGTCAACAAATGCAAGGACAAAATGAAAGTACACAGACTGAGACCGCCTCATACGTGGAGATGGTGGACGGTGTTCAGGTGGTGACAGTAAATGCAAACGAGTTCAAATTCACTCCTTCTAAATTAAACATCAGTGTGGGAAAAACCAAATTTGTTTTGATAAACGATGGCGTGGCCGACCACGAATTGGTTGTCTATGAAGCCTCCAAAAAAGACATGATCGAGAAAGCCGAGATTGCCGAAGACGAGGAGACCCTGGGAAAAAACATTCTCTTTGAGATAGATGGAGTGCATGGTGGCAAATCTGGGGAAAGTGAAGTTATGGATTTTACAGAAGGATCATATGCGATAGCATGCTTCGTACCTGGACACTATGACGCAGGAATGAAGGGCACTCTGGACATTGTAATCGTGAACTAGTCTGTGTACGCTGTGGAAAATCATTTGAAGCGGACAACGCCAAATTTTGAATCGTGGTTTAAAAATTAATTATTCCTAGATTGGACAGCTCGCTTCCTATGCCGTAGCCGATAAGGGCTACCCCTGTACCCAGGCCTGCCATCTCCAGACCGCCTGTCCATTTGTTGGTGTTTGCCATTTTTGATTTGATGACGCCCACTCCAAAAGATGTAGAAACGCTAATTCCGATTGCGACAAACAACGCCTCGATACCGGGGAACACAAAGAATGGCAGTATTGGCAACAGACCTCCTACCAGAAAAGATACAAACATTCTCAACGCACTTTTTATCGGACTTCCTACGATCTCCAAATTCAAATTCAGCTCTTCAGTTAGCATTGTTTCAAGCCACACTTTTTTATCTGAAGTAATTTTGTCTACCACCATCTCAAGATCTTTTCCGGAAAAACCCTTGGCCTCATAAATTTCCCTTATTTCCTTTCTCTCGTCATCGGGCCTGTTTTCAATCTCCCATTTTTCACGTGCAATTTCAGACGTCAGCAGCTGTCTTTGCGTCTTTACGGCAAGATAGTTTTGCACTGCCATTGCTTTTGCACCTGTAAACATGCCGACCAGTGCTGCAAGTATGATGATGTTGGCTGAAACATCGGCACCCCCGACACCCGCTGCAATGCCGAGTGACGTGTTAATCCCGTCGCCAAACCCAAATACAAAATCCCTCATCGCACTAGATTCTTTAAGATGCGGTTCCAGATGACGGGGCTCGGTAATTTCTTTCAATGAATGGATAATTCAGATATGCCATATTTAGGTAATTTTTGCTGCAAAATACTCGATTTGTCCGACGAATCCGGCAGGTTGAACCTGCAATTTTCAGGCCAGCCTTTAAAGGAACTGGCCAGTATTTCCTGTCTTAAATTACAGTTCAAAAAGCTAACCTGCCAATCAAAATATCTACCCATAACTTTTTAAGACAATTTTCTATTCATAGTTAATTATGAGTTCAGAAGCTGAAACCATCTATGAGAGGGTTGCAAAGCTTGAGGATGAAATTGCACTGCTCAGAAGCGAAGTCGATATCCTCAAAGGAGCGTTTAGAAATAAAATCGCCCGTCATGAAATATCCATGATTAAGAAAGGCAGGGACATAGATTCTATCATTGATTAGTTTTTGTCTTTATGCTTCTGATTAATTCCAAAATAAAGTCCACGTCTTCTGCATTTGGATTGATTTCTAAATACCTGTTCAGATATTTTAGGGCGGTTTCAGAATTTTGCAGTCTTTCTTCTATGATTCCTTTGTCTCTGATGTCTTCAGATGATTCCGGCTCAATGGACAATACCATGTTTACACACCGTAATGCTTTCTCATAGACAAACGACTGAACGTAGGAGTTTTTTAAATTCCTTGCCAGTCTGACAAGAATCTGCTCCGGTTTTACCTCGTCAAGAAATTCCGGCAGAAATTCTAACTGGCCTCCAAAATTAGCATCAAGAATGTCCTGCAGATCATCGACATCTAGCAATCGCCCGTCATAAAACGGATCCAAGATCATCTCTTCGTTGTATTTTACCAATATGTGGCCGGGAAATCCGACTATCTTGAGATCTAACCCGATGAATTTTGCAATTTCTGCATACAGAATCGAAATGGTGATGGGAAGCCCTGTTTTTTTATCGATTACTTCGTTCAAAAAATTATTTTTTGGATTGTAGTAATCGTCATCATCTCCGCTAAAGCCCAGGTTTTCAAAGAGATGTTCGTTTAACATCGAAATCAAGTATGTCGGATTTTTAACGTCGCTGATTGACTCTTTTAGGGATTTTCCGATGTGGTTTATTTTTTGAATGTACTCATCCACGTTAAGATCTGGATATTCCAAAATCTGCGCAAATTTGAGACATTTTTCAACCAAGTTGAAACTTGGATTGTTTACAAATGCAACCCATTCTGCAACTAGGGGATCAAACTTTTCTTCCAATTGTTACATACCGAGTCTCTTGAGGTATAATTGGGGATCTTTCAGTTCACGAGTGTTTGGGGGCACTTCTATCATTCTTTTGAATGCGTCCTTGCCTAATTTTTCATAAATTGTTTTTGTAAAGTCCCTGCCCATGCTCTTTCTCACCTGATATGATGAAAAGTCGGTTCCCATAAACGTTGTAAGGTAATTTTGAAAATCCTGATCATCTTTTAAGATACTTTCAATTGCAAAAGCTGCCATTCCCTCCATCGCTGTAAATGCTGCGTGGTGCTGTTGTATTGGTGATAGCCATCTCTTGTAGATGTCCAGCAGCTCTGGAACCGACTCTCCAATCTTTGGATCTATCTCCACGTGAGTAAATGTCATGACGTCTGGTCCGATTTGCTCAATCAGGAAATGATCCGGGTTCAAAAAGAAGAACAGATTAGCTTTTTTTGCAAATGGAAAGTCGTCTGGAACTGCTTGCAACTGGCAGTATTCTGATAGCCTGTTGGTAGTTTCAGTATCCAGCGACAGGATGATCTTTGCCAATTCCTCGTTTATCTTGTTTACCTCCATTGCCGCACTTTTGTTTACTTGCTGAAGGTTCCCTTGCGCCGAATGGATCAGCTCTTCAAGCACAGTCATCTTTACGGCGCCTAGGTATCCCGAATTGACATTTTCAAATTTTGATTCATACGGTTCGCCCTGCTTGTGCAGAATTATTTGCGGGTATCTGGACAAAATGAACTTGTTCAAGTATATTTCTGAATCAAGATAGTCCCCATACGTTGTTGTGATTTTTGAAATGTATTGGATCGCATAAGTTGAATATACCAGATATTTTGCAGTGTCTTGCTGCATCAGTTCTGCAATTTTTTTCAGGTTCTCTTTTGCAACCGCGTTAAACAACTCGCTGACAAATTCTTTTGATTCTTTGTCTGCAAATACTTTGCTTCCTTTGATCTTCTTCAGCTCTTCCAACTCTAGAATTTTTAACGAGATGTTTTCTGGAACCTTGATTCCCAGAAATTCCTCGACCCTGCTTTTAAAATCCGGCAATACCTCGTTTGCAATCTCGCCCAGCTCTTTGAATTGTACCCTGTTTGCAATGTCGTCTTTGGCTTTGATTGCCAGCTCCACGATCTCTTTTTCTTCGTTAATTTCTACTGACAATTGTCCAAATAATGCCTCCGCAAATTCTTGAAATTCCCCCATTTTGCATAAAATTCAAAAATACTCCATTTAAGACTAACTTGGTTTTTTTAGCCGAGAAACTGTCACTTGGAACTGCCGAAACTGTTTTGATCTTCCTTATCTGAAATTGCACCTGTTTGATTGCAACTTCCACACCCGTTTTTTCTTGTGCCAAACCAAATCAGTGCCGCTGGCATGAGGGCATAAAGGGCCATGGCGTTTGGAAATCCCAGCACTGAACCGTTTCCAGTAACGTACCCTGATACAATCAATGCAAACATGCCAAGTGCTGAAATGCCTGAAATTTTATTTAATTTGTCCTTGTTGGCCATGACAGTTTCAATCATTATTCATATTTAATGGAATATCCTGACGAAACTGATTCCTAGCCGCATGAATTGCACTCGAATTTCTTTTTAGATTTGTGGGCTTTTTCCATGTGGCGCAGCGTTCTTTCCGAGTCTGCAAATTCCATGTCGCACTTTGGGCAAATATTCCCAACAACGATTTCTTTTTTACGTGAAAACAGACCCATTATTTTCTTGAAACCATTTGCACATAAAACCCTTCTACCAATCTTGCGTGCTGGACGGATTCCTGATGCAGAAAAGAATAACAATGAAATACTCAAAAGATGTCTGATCAGGCATGGTGGCAATCATAATAATTCCAATACTTGTCGTTGCAATTATAGGGTTATCTGGATATCTTGCCTATCGATTTCTGATTTATGATCTGTACTGCAAAAGATCTGTGAACCAGTCGCTTCAAAAGTACAATATCAAAAAAACCCCGTCCCAAATAATTAAGGAATATTATGAAAATAAGGGGGAGTCGATTTCACACCGAGAAATTCAAAACCTTGAAAAAAATTACAGGCAGAATGAACCTGAACAGTTTCTTGCAATGTATGATGCGATTAGAGACTACCAAAAAGACAAAGAAAATAACTAAGTTTTAAAAATATCTAAGGCTTTACTGGGATTGAAATGAATGGGGTGCCGCCTTCACCAACAACCAAGGGTAATTTGCCGTCCCATGATTGTGTCTTTAGCCAATCCAAATAGTTTGGATTCTCAGCTAACGCCCTATTGATTATGGCGATTGCTTCTGCCTCACCTTTGGCTTCTGCAATGTTTGCTGCTGCAAGGCCCTCTGCTTGAGCTTCTAGTTGCCTTGCTTCTACTTCTATTCTAATCAGATCGTTTTCTGCTTTTTGTGCCTTTTGCTCTGCTTCTACTTTGGATTCGATGGCTTGAGCAAACAAAGCAGAAAATTGGAAATCAGTAATTGAAATGACGTCTGTTATGATGTTGTATACGTTAAGTCTGGTTGTAATTTCAGATTCTATGTCTGCTTTGACTTGGGGTCTTTTTGTGATTAGTTCTGCTGCATTATAATTGGCTGTGACCTGTTTTACCACTTCCTCTACTGCTGGCTGAATGACCCTGTTTTCATAATCTAATCCTACTTCTTTGTATAGTGTATTGACTGAATTTGGGGATGGTCTATAGTTTACTGTTACTTCAGTTGATACAGTCTGAAGATCTTTTGATGCCGAAGATGTTGATTTGACAAATTTCAGGGTTCTTACTTCCATGTTTACAACACTGTCTTGAAACGGAGTTACGAAATGAAGTCCTTCCTCTAGAGGTGGGATGGTCATATCCACTGCACTCCAGTGAAGCAAAACGCCTCTGTTTCCAGAGTCGACAATTTGCACTGAAGCAGATGCGACTACTCCGATTATTATTAATAAGATAATTCCGACTAAAACTAGTTTTGCAGCCCCTAGATTTACGCTAACATTAGGAGATTGATACTTTGACAATGGATTAGGTATCTATACACCTCTATTATACCAAGCTGCAGCGCATTACTGGGAATGCTCCCTCTTAACAAATTTATGCCTTCATTGTGTCCAAGAGATAATGGCAGATCCTAATTTTTCTTGGATATACATCATAATTTTCTTGGCAATCCCTTTAGCTAGGGTTGTTCCGCGATTTTTAGCAAAAAGAGGTATAGGAAAAAAGTTCTTTCCGCAGCAACTTCAACAGCAACCGAATCAACCGCCAAATCAACAACCGCAACCGAATCGCCATGATTCACATTTTGACGAATATCAACAAAAACCGCCAATGGAATCTAGACAACCCAAATCAAAAAATGATCTTGTTTTAGGGGCGCTTAATCGAGGCTCAAAATCCTTTGAAAGCATTCAAAAAAATACCGGATTGAATAATCAGGAACTTGATGCTATTTTGGAAGATTTGGAAAAAAATGGCATGCTGAATGTAGTTCACAAACAAGGTTTGTTTGGCCCCAAGACTGAGCTGATTCCAACTGACAAGGGGTTCAAGGAATATTATTCCTAGATTCGTTGATTCTTTCAATGAAAATCAGATTAACTGTTAATTAGTGATTTTAGGAGTAAAAGATGGCATAGTGAATGTATGTTACCTAAAACTAGAAAATTCATCCATTGACTATATCTAAATTATAAAAAAACAAGAATATGTAAAATGTGATTATGCTGTGGTCGGTCATGTTGGAATGGGGGTTCGCAAAATAACTAGTACTATTTAATTTAAAAAATTTTAGTTTTGAACCACGATCATCAAAAAATACAGGCAGTAATCTTGAACTGATCCTTTGATCAATACCATCGACCCTTTTTTCTCGATGTTTGATCGATTACTGCCTTAACCAATTACATCATAATAAAATAAAAACTACTCTACCGTAATAATGAAAATCTGTTTAATTTTTCTATTATTTTTTAATATTAGAATTTATTTTAAAGTCTTTTATTCTAATTCGTGCTAATATAGTGTGATGTTTCAACATCACTCTTTACCAACTATGAGGAATGAGAAATAATTGCCTAAGGCATATGTGATGTATTCAAAGCAGATACTTCAGAAGTAATAAAAAAATTAGAATCCCAAACACCATCACTGTTTCAAAATTATTCCAATCTGTACACTACATATCTTCACATGTTTGATGATATTTTTGGCACTTGCTATATATCTGAAAAAGAATTTTTTGACAAACTCAACATAGACCAATCTCTGATAAAACAAATGAAAACAAATTCTGAATCTATAAAGAATGTCTATTTGCAGAATATAGACATGAATACAAAATACATTGATGAATATACAAAAATGAGAATTTCTGCAATCAAATCATTTGATAATTATTTCCATATGGCGATGAACTCTTATGGATCATTCCTCTCTCAATTTAATGGATTTACAGGTGACCAAAAAAATTCTTAATTGCATTCATTTTCATCCCCAAAATGGTGGCTGAATCCCCGTGGATACTAAATGGAATCTTTTTCTTTCCCCAAAAACGGTTCAAACCTCTAAGGATTTGAACCTAAGATGAAATCATTGTTTAAATTAAATAAAATGCTAATTATTTTGTGAAACCTCACTCATGTCGAAATTGTGGAAAAGAACTATTCCAAAACCAAAGAACATGTCCTCATTGTGGTAAGGAAAGTGGTTATGATGGTCCTGAAATTTAGATTTTAAAATAATTTTACACCTATCTGCGTCCATTTCTATATAGTATATGGAACTAACATAATCTATGCCTAGTATTTGTAAATAGAATTTTCAAAATTATCAATTAATGAAAACAAAAGTATCGTTACTGATTTTATTGACTGCACTTGGGGCAATTATCACGCCTCTCTATGCAGACGCAGCAACAACACCTGATATTCCTGATCCAAATGTAGAATTTACTTTGACAGGTGCAGGAGCAACGTTCCCATTCCCTCTCATTGATTTGTGGAGAGTTGAATACAACAATGTCTATGACAATGTAAACCTCAATTACCAATCAATTGGAAGTGGTGGTGGAATCAAACAACACATCGAAAAAACTGTAAATTTTGCAGCATCTGATGCACCAATGAGTGAATCTGAAAGAGAATTAGCTTCTGGAACATTACACATACCTGAGTCAATTGGAGGTGTAGTGGTAGTGTATAACATACCTGAAGTTCCAAACAACGGACTAAAGTTAACTTCTGATGCAGTTGCAGGAATCTTTTTGGGAGAGATTACAAAATGGAATGATCCTGCAATCACTGCAGCAAATCCAGGTTTGAATTTGTCTGACAAAGAAATTGTTGTAGTACACAGATCAGATGGCTCTGGAACTACTTTCATCTATACTGATTACCTTACTACTGTCAGTCCAAAATGGGATGAACAAATAGGTACAGGAAAATCTGTTCCATGGCCTGTAGGTTTAGCTGCCGCAGGCAATGAAGGTGTCGCAACAATTGTAAAATCTACAGAATACTCTATTGGATATGTTGAACTTGCTTATGCATTTCAGACAGGAATGACTTATGCATCAATTCAAAATGCTGAGAAATCTGCATTTATTGAACCATCTTTAGACAGCATCTCTGCTGCATCTAGTGGTGTTGCTGATAGTTTACCTGCCGCCAAAGATAGTTGGGTAGGTGTATCACTTGTTAATGCACCAGGATCTAATTCATACCCTATTGCAAGTTTCACATACTTGTTAGTATATGATGATCTAAAACCAGTAACTAAAAATAAAGAACAAGCAAAAGCCGTAATTCATTTAATTAATTGGATGATTACTGATGGCCAAGAATACTCATCAAGTTT
>JAQBHN010000002.1:0-4343 GCA_032127635.1 Nitrososphaerota archaeon | reverse complement strand
AGGATGTATTCTTTGAAATACGTCATTGCCAATCAGAATCTGGTTGGGTTTTGCCATGTTTTGAATTTTGGATGCAATGTTTAATGCGGGCCCCATCAAATCTACATGCGAGTGTTCTATGTCTGCACCATATCTAATTATGATGTTTTGTCCGAAATCGACTCCAATTTTTACCATCAAATCAGGGTAATCATATTGGTTTAGAATCGGATTGATTCCTTTCTGTATGATTGAAATCATCGACTTTGCACAGTTCACGGCATTGTCTGCTGCAAGAAGGGCGTTCCCCTCTGCAACAAAATAGCCAATCACAGCATCCCCTACAAATTTTAGCACGTATCCGTGATGCTGGCGAATTACCGCGGCCATTTCTTGAGAGAACGAGCTTATGATTATCGCAATCTTTTCTGCAGGCATCTCCAGCGTCATGGTGGTCGAACCGACCAAATCCACATAGAGTACGACCATGTCCAGTTTTGAAAAAACATGCTTTCTCAAAAATTTGTCGGATTCGTCAATCAATCCGGAATATTCGTAGCCTTTCTTCAACGCCCCCCATACACGTTTCTGGGTTTCCAAAATCATAGTTTCAGAATCCAACGTGTTCTGCTGATTTTTGCTTAGCAGCATGTCCACAACATTGTGGGTTTGATCAGTACTGGACGGATCTTGCTTTGTTTTATTTTCTTCTTCAGTCATAGATATCGCCTTATTCAAGTGGAAAGTCTATTCCGCATGCCGAGCATTTCCCCCTTTTACCCCTGTATCCTTCATGATAATATTCGGTAATATCCACATTACAGTGTTCGCAAGAAATTTTTAACCCGCACATGGCTATAACACCCATTCAATCTATTTAGATTTAAGGATGAAGGTTTAAGGCGAGGAATTATCCGATATTTCCTGTGAGATTAGGTTCCAGATCATCCAACGAATTCATTCAGATCCTAAATGAAAAAAACGTATCGATTCAAAAATCATATCTTCCAAGAATGGTTGATTTTACAAAAATGATCGATGTCAAAGTGATGATGGGCGATTCCACAATCACTGACCAAAAAACGTTTGATCCAAAACAAGTTTCAGATTATTTCCAAAAAATTAACGATTCGCTTGAGGGATGGTCGGTCCAAGACGTATCCGTTACAAACAACCAGGACGTCAGAAGGATTTTTACAAAATTTGAGATCAGGGAGGGCAGCTATCTGATATCGGGGCACCTGTCACTGCAATTCCACGTGCTGTTGTATTACAAACCAGTCCAGCGCGTAATTGATTGCCAGAAAGAATTGGCTGAAATTGTGGATTTGACTAAAAATGAGCAGGAGCAACTTTCAGACAACAGCGATCAGATAGTTTTAAAAAAATTAAAGGACATGGGATACAAAGATTTTGATCACCAGAAATTATTCGAAGTGCTTTATGAAAATGACGAATTCAGAGAAAAAGTATTTGCCGAAATTCAAAAAGATTCAGGGGTTGATTTTCAAGAGCTGTCTGAAAAAAAGGCCAAGTTATTCTCAGAGCTGGATTCCCTTTTGCTTGAAACTTACCAGACATCACCTGTGCTAATCGATGATCCCAGATTGGTTGCAGGAGAGGAAGGGTGTTTGCTGTCACTGGATTTGGAATTTATCAAGAACGGCAACCGTGAAGGCGTGTTTGATCCTAGAAAGATGCCAGATTCCGTAAAAGAAAATATTCTAAAACGATTATCCGAACTGGATGCAGTTATTTTGTCATAACAAGATCCAAGAAACCGGAAAATGAGACGCCGTCTCAAAGGGGAGATCCGGCTCTCGGATATGATTTCAACGAGAAATTTTAACTATTTAGGCATTTCTGAAATTTTACGCGTAAAATTTGAGCAAGGATGCAACTTTTCTGTAGAAGAAGTTAATTACACCGAATCAATAGCATCATTTCCCATGAACCCTACATATGATGAAATTCTGGCAGCAAACGCATTGCGGGGAAATCAGATAAAGAAAACGCCACTGATACATTCACCAATGTTTAGCGAATTGACAGGATCTGACGTGTATCTCAAAGCGGAGTTTCGCCAAAAGACAGGTTCGTTTAAGATTAGAGGAGCTTATTTTAAAATCAAATCCCTATCAGATGAAGAAAAAAAACACGGCGTAGTTGCGGCATCTGCAGGCAACCATGCGCAAGGTGTGGCGTTTGCATCATCGTTGGAAAAAATTCCGTGCACCATAGTTATGCCAAAAAATGCATCCCCTGCCAAGGTGGCAGCCACTAGGGGATACGGTGCAAAGGTAATCCTGGAGGGTGTCAACTATGATGAATCGTCATCCAAAGCTAAAGAGATAGCAAAAGAAACCGGCGCTACGATGATTCATGCTTTTGATGATCCTTCGATAATTGCAGCGCAGGGGGTTATCGGACTTGAAATACTGGAAGACCTGCCAGACGTTGATGAGATTTACATCCCGATAGGCGGGGGAGGTCTGGCAGCTGGAATATTGATTGCCATCAAAGAAAAAAACCCCAACATCAAGGTCATAGGCGTTCAATCAGAATCATTCCCCTCGATGTATGACTCAGTTAAGCAAGGCTCCATCACTGCAAGCGGCGGTGGAAGAACCATTGCGGACGGCATATCAGTGAAAGTTCCGGGGCAATTGACATTCACAATCATCAAGGAACTGATAGATGAGATAGTTCTAGTGGACGATGTGGAGATTACAAAAGCGATGTTCTTGCTGATGGAGAGAATGAAATTTGTAGTTGAACCTGCGGGAGCTGCAAGTTTGGCGTACCTGATATCGAAAAAACCGGCAGTGGGCAAAAAGGTGGTAGCTGTTTTGGCAGGGGGCAATGTGGACATGTATCTGCTGGGGCAGATAGTGGACAAGGGGCTGGCAGCCATGGGCAGATTATTAAAATTGTCCATTTTACTTCCAGACAGGCCAGGTGCTTTCAAAGTAATTGTTGATGAAATAACTCTGGCCAATGCCAACATCGTCGAAGTGGTTCATGACAGGCTGAGTTCTGGAATCAATGCAGGTTCTGCCGGAGTGACACTGAGTCTGGAAACGCAAGGGAAAGAGCAGGCAGAATTGCTTATTGACGCGTTAAAAAAGAAAAACATCCAGTTTACCCTGCTTACCTAGGTCATTTGAATTTCTTTTTTGCAAATTTTGAGAGGCCTTCTTTTTTCAATTGATCTGACTCTTTCATGACCGAATTGTGCTGGTTTGATTTGTGCTCCTTCAGTTTCTTCTTCAAATCTGGGAACTCATTGGCAAGTATTTTCATCGCATAAATTCCAGCATTGCCAGCTTTATTCACTCCGACTGCGACAACTGGAGATCCTGACGGCATCTCGGTAATTGATAGCAGCGAATCCAATCCGCCAAACGCAGAAAATTTTGCAGTGTCAGATTTTTTTGGATGTTTGTCATTGAATACGAGGATTGGCACCCCTATTACGGGAATTATTGTATGCGATGCAATCATTCCAGGTAGATGTGCAGCCCCACCTGCACCGGCAATGATTATTTTGAATCCCATTTTTTCTGCATGTTTTGCATATTCTGCCAGTCGTGCAGGCGTTCTATGCGCAGATACAATTTGATCCTCGTGTTTAATTTTATACTCGTCTAAAATTTCTGCCGCCTCTTGCATGATTCTGCTGTCCGAACTTGATCCCATTATTATTCCAACAAGGGGTTTTTTTGAATAGGCCATGATAATAGAAAAAACTAGAGAGTAATTAACAATTCTATTGCCAAATGTTGGAAATTGTTATTCCAAGCAACATTAGATATTTTTAATCGATAAACATCAATTTTGCAATGGCAAAGATTCTTGGAATTATCGGAGGCGGTCAATTGGGGATGATGATTACAGAGGCTGCAAAAAAGATGCCCGAGGAAATATCCGAAATCATAGTACTGGATCCTACAGAAAACTGCCCCGCCTCGCAGGCAGGCGCAACCCAAATAATCGGGGATTTCAAAGACAAAGACTCCATTATCGAGCTGGCAAACAAATCCGACATCATCACTTATGAAATTGAATCAGGGGACAGCGATGTTTTAAAATCAGTCGAAGACAAAGCCGAAATCAACCCATCCCCTGAAACCCTAAAGATCATTCAAGACAAGCTATTGCAAAAATCATTTCTGCTGGAAAACAATATTCCCGTTCCAGAGTTTGTTGAAATAAAAAATAGCGAGGATGTCAAATCCGGAATAAAGAAGTTCGGCTTACCAGCAATGCTAAAAGCACGAAGAGACGCGTATGATGGCAGAGGCAATTTTAAAATTAATTCTGAAAGCGATGTGCAGGACGCGTATGATTATTTTAAGGGGCGG
>JAQBHN010000001.1:0-15757 GCA_032127635.1 Nitrososphaerota archaeon | reverse complement strand
CAGCCGGTTTTGTTTCTGCAGGCGTTTCTCCAAATCCTTTTGGTAGTGTACCTTTTGGTTTGGTAGTTGCTGCAGGTGTTTCAGCCGGTTTAATGTCAGAAGGAGTATAAGCAGATGGATTAACTAGAGGTGGTTTTGGTTTTGCAGTTTCAGCCGGTTTAACCTCAGCAGGTTTTGTTTCTGCTGGCTTTGCTTCAGCTGGTTTTGATGCTAGCTGAGTAGAAAGTTTGTTTAGTTTTGCTTCTAATTCGGCAATCTTGGATTCAAGATCTTGCTTTGTTTGCTTTTTAGCAGCTGCCATATTTTTGATGGTCAATTCGGGGTTTATGTACATTTGGGTTGATTACGCCAACTAATTTTGATCAAGTTTTATATGCTATTTTGTGTATTTCATGGCATGGATGACTTTGAAAAAGAATTTCCGGATTTTGATTGGAAGAACACCCCAGCCTACAAACACCCAGGGGGAAAAGATTGCCCGTGTCCAAAGCACGAATACATCAGAGAGCAGATCAACTTTACAAAGCAGGTCAATGAGAAAGGCAAAGATCTATCAAAAGTCACGCTGAAATTTTGTCCCGATCACTATAGAGTTTACATGAATGAAGTGATTCCTGCAATGCCACTGAAATATAAAATTCTGACAAAAATTGCACTAAAACTCGGGGCAATCCAAATAGAGCAGTTGAAGTACATGGAATCAGAATTGTGTTTTTACTGCAAATTCGGTTCTGGCGGACATGATAGAAAAACAGAACTCCCACCAATGTAAAACGAGTTAAGCTTATACTTGATCTGGCTAGAGAGCAGATGTGGGAATAGAGGGAATTAGAGATTTTATCGTAGAACTTGAAAAGCAGGGCGAACTGAAGAGAATTAAAACCGAAGTTGATTCTGATTTAGAAATTGCTGAGATTATGAGACGTGAGATGTACTCTAACGGCCCAGCACTACTATTTGAAAATGTAAAAGGATACGATATGCCGGTTTTAGGAAATGCGTTTGGCTCCATCAAAAGATTGGAGATAGGGTTAGAAATGACAGACTTTACGGAAATCGGTCAACGCATAGCAGACATGACGAAGATGGACATGCCGTCAGGATTACTAAATAAAATCAAAAAGATTCCAGAACTTAACAAAATGACTGCCTCATTTCCCAAAGCAGTGGCAAGCGGACCGGTAACCGAGATTACATCGAGTGATGCATCGTTTGATGATCTGCCAATTCTAAAATCATGGCCTAATGATGCCGGTCGATTCATCACATTGGGATTGGTTGCAACAAAGCATCCAGAAACAGGAGTTAGAAATCTCGGGGTATACAGGATACAGATAGTTGACAAAACTCACGCATTAATGCACTGGCAAAAACACAAAAGGGGAGCTCACCACAGCGACATTGCAAAAGACAAAGGGGAGAAAATCCCCACAGCAATAATAATTGGAGGAGAGCCGGCTACAATATTCTCATCAATTGCGCCAGTTCCGGAAGGACTAGACAAGTATCTTTTTGCAGGGATTACAAGGAAAGAGGGAATCAAAACTGTAAAATGCAAAACGATAGATTTGGACGTTCCAGCAAATGCAGAGATTGTTTTAGAAGGGTATGTGGATCCTGCGGACATTAGAGATGAAGGGCCGTTCGGGGATCATACTGGATACTATACGCCAGTCGAACCATACCCAACGTTTACACTGACAGGAATCATGCGAAGAAAAGATCCAATATACGTCACAACCGTTGTTGGAAAACCGATTCTAGAGGATGCATTCATTGGCAAAGTAATTGAGCGTTCGTTTTTACCACTGATTCAAATGTTCCATCCAGAAGTAGTAGACTTTAGCATGCCACCCGCAGGTTGGTTCCAAGGATTTGCAATTATTTCAATAAAGAAAAGATACCCAGGTCAAGCAAAAAAAGTCATGATGGGTCTTTGGGGAATGGGACAACTCTCGCTGACAAAGATGTTTGTAGTAGTAGATGAGGACGTCAATGTTCACGACATCAATGACGTAATTTGGGCAATTACCACAAGAGCAGATGCGGCAAGAGACACCGTGATAATAAACAACACGCCGACAGACACACTAGATCCAGCATCACCCCTAGTAAACTTGGGTTCAAAGATGGGAATTGATGCAACTCAAAAAACCAGAGAGGAAGGATATCTAAGGGAAATTCAGCAACTAGTCAAAGTTGACGATAAGACGAAAGAACTAGTGGACTCCAAATGGTCCAGTTATGGATTATGATACGGAGATAGGATTGTAGAAATTGTCTCGCTCTTCTACCTGATAGCCAATTTGATGAATTGCGTCCCTGATAATTCTATCAGTAAGTTCTGTCGAACGTGCGCCAGTGCATGAAACGACTTCTTCTCCAATGAGCGTACCGCCAAAGTCGTCAGCGCCATATTGTAAGGCAAGTTGAGCCATGCCAACCCCGTTAGTCAGCCACGAGGATTGAATGTGTGGTATTAGTCCGTCAAGGACCAGTCTAGATATCGCAATCATTTTCAACAGTTGAGTTCCGCCAGTCCCATATTCCACAATGCCTTCTTCTTGCATTAGCGTGTTATTTGGTTCAAAATTCCACGGGATGAATGCCATGAAGCCTTTAGTTTTCTCTTGTAGTTTTACAATTTTGTAAAAATGCTCAACAATGTCACTGTTGTTTTCCACACTACCATACATCATGGTTGCAGAGCCCGGAATGCCAAGAGAATGCGCTTCATCCATAATTCTAATCCAATCAGCACTAGAAATTTTCTTCGGGCTGATAATTTTTTTGACTGAATCAGTCAAGATTTCAGCGCCAGCTCCGGGGATTGATTGCAATCCAGCATCTTTCAGCCTAGACAAAATTTCTTTTGTTGACGATTTTTCAACTCTTGCAATCATGTCAATTTCGGATGTAGACAATCCATGAACTCCGACTGTAGGAAATTTCTCTCTGATCATCCTAAACGCATCTTCATAGTATTCAATCTTCAAATTTGGATTGTGGCCTCCCTGAATCAAAACTTGGCGGATCTTAAACATATCACAGGAGGTTTTCACCCTAGTTTCAATTTCATCAAGAGTTAATGTATACGAATCTTCAGCCCCGGGTGATCTGTAAAATGCACAAAATTTGCAATCAGTAATGCAGACATTGGTGTAATTCAAAATGATGTTATTTACAAAAGAGGCTTTTTTGCCAAACTGTTTTCTTGTCAGATGGCCTGCAGCAAGACCCATCAAATGAATATCGTCGGATTCCAACAATCTCAAACAATCCTCAGGGCCAGGTCTTTTGCCATTAAGAGAGTTTTCCAAAATATCTTTGATATCGCTTTTTTGTATCTGTTCAGTAGTCTGACTCAAGTGACCTTCATCGTTTGGAATTTCTATTTAATCCTTGATAGAAATATTGCGCAGAAAAAGAGATTAGCAAAATGATCGATTCGTGCGCAATTTTTGAGGAATGTGAGTTCGGGGATTCACGTTATTTTTAAGTAGGGCACAAAAATCAGATCAAATCATGGTATCAGGAAATCAGATTAGACTCAATCGAATTCTCAGAAAAGGAAGGATGCTATGCATTCCAATGGATCACGGTATTTCAAACGGACCCATAGAAGGTCTCGAAGATCCAGTTTCTACAATTTACAAATGCGAAGGGCATGGCCTTACAAGTGTGATTATCAACAAAGGGATTCTCAAAGCATTGCCAAAACCAACCAAAATAGGAATCCTAGTTCATTTTTCAAGTAGCACGTCGTTATCATCATCGCCAAATCGCAAAATGCTAACTGGAACTGTAAGGGAGGCAGTATCCATGGGGGCCGACGGAGTTTCATTGCACATCAACATCGGCGGCAAAGAAGAACCTGAGATGTTGGAACAGCTTGGAATGACTGCAGATCAATGTCACAAGTGGGGGATGCCGCTTTTAGCAATGATGTATCCCAGAGGAGAGAACATCAAAAACCCACATGATCCAGAAATTGTCGGACATGTTGCAAGGATTGGAGCAGAATGTGGCGCAGACATCGTAAAAACATTATACACTGGAGATATCGATTCATTTGCAAAAATTGTAAAGAGCACGCCGGTTCCAATTGTAATTGCTGGCGGGCCAAAAGCCAATACGGACTTGGACATCCTTCAAATGACCGAAGACGCAATGACTGCAGGAGCTAAAGGAGTCACATACGGTAGAAACATCTTTGCACATAAAACACCTGAAAAAATGGTAGAAGCATTAGCCGAAATAATTTTCAGAAAAGGAACAGCAAAGGAAGCAATGAAAAAAATTGAGTAAATCAAGAGAATTAATAATTTCACCCAAAGTATCACAAGCACAGTTAGCTAAATTCCTACCTCAACTACAAGAAGAGGGAATCAACATGGTATATCTTGACCCAAAAAAACTGGGCAGTAAAAAAACAAAATTACAAACCGTGTTTACGTCTAGTGCGGCAAACTATGTTGTATTAGAAAAAGACGGGGCAAAGCCAAAAGGGAAGAAAATTGGAAGAAAATTCCAAATTCTATCAAACTCGGATATCGAAAACGTTCTCACCGTATCCAAAAAAGGATTAGACTTTGTAATAATAGAAGTAAAGGATTGGAAAATAATTCCGCTAGAGAACATTATTGCAAAACTACACAAGATTCACACCAAAATCTTTGCCATTGCTAAAACCCCTGAAGAAGTAAGGAAGATGTTTTCAATTTTAGAAGTAGGCGTAGACGGAGTGATCTTTGCTGCAACCTCAATTAACGAAGTTCGTGAAGTCATGGTATACTTGGGAACAAAGAGTTTCGACATGAAGCCGGCAAAGATCACAGAGATTAAAGAAGTTGGGGACGGCGAACGAGTTTGTGTGGATACCGCATCCATGCTTCACAAGGGAGAAGGGATGCTGATTGGCAGCAGATCAAACTTTTTGTTTTTAGTCCACAATGAATCGGTAGGATCATCATTTACATCCCCCAGACCATTCAGAGTAAACGCAGGTGCAGTTCATTGCTATACACTGTCTCCAGACGGGACAACAAATTATCTCTCAGAAGTAGAAACAGGTTCCGAAGTGTTAATTCTTAATTCAAAAGGCAAGGCAAGAAGGGTGACTGTGGGAAGATCAAAGATCGAACGCAGGCCAATGCTAATGATAAAAGCTACTGTAGGTGGGGAGACGGGTGGAATTATTGCGCAAGACGCAGAAACAATTCGCTTTGTAAAATCAAATGGACAACTAGTTTCAGTCACTCATTTAAAAAAAGGAGACACGGTCATGGTTCATTCAAAGCCTGCAACTGGCAGACATTTCGGAATGGAGGTTTCTGACGAGTATATTTTAGAAAAATGAAATACAAAACATGCGTTTCCATTGCAGAGCAAAACCCAGCAAAGACTAAAAAGGTATTAAAAATCGCGCTTTCAAAATCGGATTTTGCTGAAGTGAGATTGGATTTTCTAAAAATTGAACAGATTCCAGAAACATTGGAAATGATAAAGAAGGATCTCGGCAGAGTTGTATGCACGCTAAGACCAAAAAATGAAGGCGGAAAGTTTGCAGGAAATGAAAAGGAACGAATTGCAATCATAAAATTAATTGCGGAATACAATCCATTTATGCTAGATGTGGAATTTAACACATTAAAGAAAAATTCGCCATTGGCAGAGTATTTGAAATCAACAAAAACAAAATTACTTGTTTCATGGCACGATTTTAAAAAGACCCCAAGTTCAGCAGAATTGGAAAAAAAGATATCTCAAATGAGTAAATTTTCATCAAATGTAAAAATAGTAAGCACTGCAAAGTCAACAGACGATTCAACTAGAATGTTGGAACTGTACAGTAAGAAAGGGAAAAGCAATCTGATTTCATTTGCAATGGGAGATCATGGCAGAATTTCAAGGATTTTGTGCCTGTATTTAGGCAGTCCGTACACATACGTATCACTAGGAAAAGCGATAGCCCCAGGACAGTTTAGCGTAGACGAAGTAAAAAAAATTGTAAATTTAAAAAAATAGCAGCAAAACAGTTGAGAGTTTAAATCAATCATAATACTCAGTGAAATAAGATGGGCAAATCATTTGCAGTAATCGGAGATCCTATTGATCATTCATTATCACCAAACATCCACAGCGCAGCGTTTAGAGAATTGAATCTAGATTCGTCATACATAGGGTATAGAATTCCCAAAGGGGAATTGGAAGGAGGAATACAAGGGTTAAAAAAAATTAAAATTGATGGTTTCAACATCACAATTCCACATAAAATAGAGATGATGAAATATTTAGATGCAGTGGATGAGTCATGCAGTTTGATTGGAGCTGTCAACACGGTATCAAATAAAGACGGAGTTCTAAAAGGATACAACACGGACATGGACGGGTTTTTAGAACCATTTAAGAAAAAAGAATTAAACATCAAAGGAACCAAAGTTCTTCTGATTGGAGCAGGCGGAGCTGCAAGAGCAATAGTCGCGGGATTTGCTAAAGAAAAAGCAAAGAGTATAACCATTGCAAACAGAACATTGGAAAAAGCTGACAGTCTTTCAGAATTTGCAAAAACAATTGGGCTAGATGCAAATGCGGTAAAAATCGAAGACGTTAAAGATACAGCAAGAGATTATGACATCATCGTTAATGCCACATCAGTGGGTCTCAGAAACGAACCCAGCGTTATTTCGTTGGGCGGCATTAATGAAAAAACAATCGTGTATGATATCGTGTATGCTCCAATGAATACTGATTTTATCAAAAAAGCAAAAGCAGAAAAAGCAACCATAATTTACGGTTATGAAATGCTTCTAGGTCAAGCTGTCAGAGCTTTTGAGATTTGGCACGGCATAGAAGCACCTTATAATGCCATGAAAAAAGCATTGCTGGGAGGATTTTGATGGCAAAAGCAAAGGCTACAGTCCACGGTGCAGTCTCATTGGTAAATGCAATTGCAAACCAAAAGGGAGCCACTCTAGGAATTGCATTAAAAGTTGAGGCAACAGTAGAGACAAGCCCAGGAAAAGGGATTTCAATCCAGTCTGAAAACAAGAGCCTAAGCTCTCGCCTGATTAACAAAACCGTGGAAAAAATTGTTTCAAAAAAAGATTTAGAGCAAAATAAAATTTTAATTACGTTGGATTCAGAAATCCCCACAGGCTATGGATTAAAAAGCTCAAGTGCGATTTCATCAGCAATCGCTCTAGCATGTGCAAAAATTTTCAGCCCCAAATTAACCGATCAGCAAATTTTGCTCGCAGGAGTTGACGCTTCGATTGAATCAAAAGTCAGCATCACTGGAGCATATGATGATGCATGTTCTTGCTACTATGGGGGGTTTAATGTCACTGATAATGCAAAGAAAAAAAGAATCAGGTTTGAAAAAGGCCCGACAAATTTAATCGCAGTGATATTCATTCCAAGAAATAGAAAGAGAGGAAATCTGAAAAAACTCAAAATTCTCTCATCCACATTTGAGAACGCGTGGGAATTATCCAGAAAGGCGAGTTACTGGGATGCGATGATAATAAACGGGTTAGCTACGGCGTCAATTTTGAATTCAGACCCCAAGATAATTACAGATTTGATTGAAAAGGGAGCACTAGGGGCATCGGTTTCCGGCAACGGGCCATCAATTGCAGCAGTTACAAAAAAAGAAAACGAAGCAGCAATCAGAAAAGTATTTTCAACACTAGAAGGAAACATCATAGTTTCAAAAATCAGCAACAAAAAGGCAGAAGTTCATGAACTGTAAGATTGAAAAATCAAAAATTTCAGGGCAGATAGATTGTCCTCCAAACAAGAGCTACACCCATAGAGCAATTTTTCTTGCATCAATTGCTGGAAAAAACAGCAGGGTTGAAAACGCATTATTGTCAGCAGACACCATTGCAACAATTGAGGCTTGCAAAAAATTTGGAGCAGAAATAGAGATTGCAGGTTCAACAATTATTGTTAAAAATCCGATAAAAATAGGCACAAAAGTGCCTGAAATCAACACAGAGAACTCTGGCACCACAATTAGAATAGCATCAGGCATCGCCAGTTTATTTTCTGAAGAGATTACACTTACCGGAGATTCAAGTTTACAAAAAAGGCCAATGCAGCCCCTCCTAGATGCATTATCAAGCATCGGAGCACAGTGTAGTTCAACTGACGGGAAACCGCCAATCAAGATTAAAGGAAAGATTGCAGGCGGTGAAGTAAAAATCCCCGGAAATTTTTCAAGTCAGTATATTTCGGCACTATTAATTTGTGCACCACTAACAGAAAAAGGAATCAATCTAACGATAGACGGGAATTTGGTATCAAAACCCTATCTCGATGCAACAATTGCTACAATGCGAAAGTTTGGGGTAACAGTGCAAACGCTAATCCCATACAAACGATACAACATCACCCCGCAGATATACAAAGAAACAACATTTACCGTTCCAATTGATTTTTCAAGTCTTGCTCTTCTTCTATCAGCTACTGTCCTAAACGGGGAAGACATTACAATAAAGGGGAACATTGGAAATCTCCCTCAAGGAGACGAAGTGTTCATAGATATTTTAGAAAAGTTAGGAGTTAAAATTACCATAGACGATGATCAAATTAAAATCAAATCTCCTGAAAAATTAAACGGCGGAAAATTTGATTTGAGCAATTCCCCAGATCTTCTTCCGCCCCTTGCAATTTTGGCATTACGTTCATCTGCGCCAATTGAAATATTCAACGTAAAACATGCAAGACTAAAAGAGACCGACAGAATCGCAATCATGTCAAGAGAACTTGTAAAACTTGGAATTAAAGTTCAAGAAAAAGAAGACGGCATGATTTTAGAAGCGTCTGAAAATATCTCGGGAGCTGATTTAATATCAGAAGAAGACCACAGATTATTCATGGCTTTTTGTATTGCGGGGATGTTTGTAGGTAATTGCACCGTGACTGATCCTGAATCAGTCAAAGTCTCATATCCGAATTTTATCGAAGAGATGAAACGCATGGGTGCCAAAATTAAAATCAATTGAAATTATTTTCCAAAAAAAATCATTAGAAGGTAAAAGGCGCGACCCTGTATAGAGTGAAAAGCATTCTCCTCACCCACAACGCTTTTGCGTAGATAACATGTCTTTTTCGCAGGGCCGCGCAAATTATTCTTTATAATTTACACGATATTGCATATATTGTATATGTTATTGTTATATTTAAGAATATATTATAATTATTTCATATTTCAATCAATAATAATATAATTTTTAAACAGGCATGAAGTAAAATCAAAAAATAATCAGTCAGAAGATAAAATTCTCAGCAAATTTCAGAATGAGGAATTATAAACATCGATTAATCTTGATAGTATGTTGCCGGGAAGTTCTATTGGTCAGCGTCTTGTTTTAACAAGTTTTGGCGAAAGCCATGGGAAATCAATCGGAGCAGTTTTGGATGGCTGTCCAGCAGGATTAGAAATTGATGAAAAAGACATTCAAAAAATGTTAGATCTTAGAAGGCCAGGTCAAAATCTAATTTCAACTCAAAGAAAAGAAGGAGACATTGTTGAAATTGTTTCAGGAGTGTTTAGAGGCTACACAACGGGCGCGCCAATTACCATGCTGGTTTGGAACAGTGATCAAAAATCAAAAGATTATGAAGATCTGAAAACAAAGCTAAGACCAGGTCATTCAGATTATCCTGCAATGGTAAAATATAATCACTACAATGATCATAGGGGAGGAGGAAGGTTTTCTGGAAGGTTAACAGCAACTCACGTTATGGGTGGGGCCATTGCAAGAAAATTACTCAAAGTTGCATTAGGTGTTGAAACAAACTCATTTGTATCACAGATTGGAAAAGTAAAGATGGAAGGTGAATTTAATGACAAAATGATCAATTTGATTTATAAAAATGAAGTGAGATGTCCAGAAACTAAAACGGCAAAAATCATGAGAGACAATATTTTAGATGCAAGAAAGAAAGGAGACTCGCTGGGAGGAATCATTGAATCAGTTACAACCAATGTCCCAGTAGGATTAGGCGAACCGATTTTTAGCTCGCTAGAATCAGATTTAAGCAAGGCAATTTTTTCAATCCCATCAGTAAAAGGAATAGAGTTCGGTTCAGGATTTCTCGGTTCTGAGCTTTACGGTTCAGAAAACAATGACTTGTATGCCGTAAAGAAAGGGAAAATCATCACAGAAACAAACAGATCAGGGGGGATTCTAGGGGGCATTTCAAACGGAATGCCAATCACCATGAGAATTGCTTTCAAGCCAGCGTCATCCATTGCTCAAAAACAAAAAACAGTAGACATTAAAACAAAAAAAGAAGCAATTCTACAAGTCAAAGGCAGACATGACCCATGTGTTGTACCCAGAGCCCCACCGGTAGTAGATTCACTTGTAGCATTAACAATTGCAGACCATGCACTCCTTTCAGGGGCAATCAAACCAGTTCTATAAGAAAATGTCAGACATCAACGATCTTCGAAACAAAATGGACGAGGTGACTCTAAAAATGATAGGGCTGTTAAAGACCAGGACAGACATTGCGCGGGAAATTGGCGAAGTCAAAAAAAACATTGGAAAGGGAGTGACAGATGAAGCAAGAGAAGACATCTTACGTGGAAAAGTAATTTCATTATGCAATGACATCGGTCTAGATGAAACAATTGCCACAAAATTTTTAAATTTTCTTTTAAATGAATCAGTAAAGGTGCAGTCCACCAACAAACAGACGCATCTTTCAATTTTCTTAAAAGCAAAATTACTTGAATCACAAGGAAAAAAAATTATACACATGGAAGTAGGGGAGCCGGATTTTTTGCCTCCAAAGATCGTAAAGGATGCACTTGGAGAGGTTTACGACAAGGGATTTATAAAATACGGTCAAGCAAAAGGAATGCCGGTGTTTAGAGAAGCACTTGCAAAATACGCATCAAAAAAATTCAACGCAGATATTCACCAAGATAACATCATTGTAAGTCCTGGTGCGAGATTTTCAATTTTTACCGCAATTACAACTCTTTTGAATCCAGGCGATGAAATGATTGTGATTGAGCCAGCATGGCCCGCATACAAAGACTGTGCATTGCATTCCGGAATCAAAGTTAGAACCATCAATACGACTTTTGAAGACAGGTGGGAGCCATCATTAGAGCAAATCAAAAACACAATCAATTCAAATACAAAAATGATCGTTCTAAACTACCCAAACAACCCCACAGGAAAAATTCTAAGTGAAAAATTACAAGATGGCATAATTGAATTAGCAAGGAAAAATGATCTCTACATACTCAGTGATGAAATTTATTCAGAATATGCAAAAACTAGTTGGAAAAGCATTCTAAGTTATAATTACGACAAAAGTATCATCACACAGTCATTTTCAAAATCACACGCAATGACAGGATTCAGAATAGGATATGCCATTGCAGATTCAAAAATTATTGAAAAAATGGCAAAATTGGAGGCATTATGCCTTACAAATGTCTCTGAACCGATACAATACATCGCCATGAAAGCCCTTGAAGCAGACATATCCGATAATACTAATACAGTACAAAACAGGTTAGATGTGTTGGCACACAAAGCAAGCATAATGGGATTGGATTTCACAGTCCCTGACGGCGCAATGTACATTTTTGCAAGAATCAATCAAGAAGGTTTTGACGGGGTTGAATTTGCCAACAGCGCCCTAGAGAAAGGTTTGGCAGTATCCCCAGGGGAGGGATTTGGAGATTACAAGAACTTTATCAGGCTATCCGCATGTCAGGATGAAGAGACATTAGTCGAAGGAATGAATTTACTAAGTGATTTAATGAGGAATAAGCAATGAAGAAGGCCACAATAATCGGAGCCGGGGGTCAAATGGGGCAATGGTTTTCAAAATATTTCAAAAGCGAAGGATATGAAGTGACTGGCTACGACTCCGAAATCAAAGTGACCTCAAAGGACGTCATAGTGGCAGAATCACTAGTGGGCGGAATTTTGAATGCGGATTACGTTGTTCTGTGCACGCCAACAAGAAGAACGCCTGAGATAATCAGGCTGATTGCAAAAGAGATGAAACGCGGAACATACCTTATTGAAATTTCATCTGAAAAATCCAAAGTAGTTTCATCATTGTCAAAAATGCCAGCAAAAATTAATCCAATCTGCATCCACCCAATGTTTGGTCCAGGAACTAAAACAATAAAGGGTCAAAACATCATTTCAGTCCCGATCAAAGATGCCAAAAATGAATTAACTGTTGCAAAGGAATTATTCAAAGGGGCAAACTTCGTTACAATAGATGCAGCGGAACACGACAAAAAGATTGCCGTAATTTTAGGATTAACTCATTTAATGAATTTAGTTTTTGCAAATATAATTTCTAAGGATGAAAAAATGAACCTTACAGAAAAAATGTCAGGTACAACTTTCAGAGTTCAAAAAACATTGGCAGAAAGCATCATGACGGAATCTCCGGAACTGATTGAGACAATCATTTCAAACCCAGAAATTCGCAGAGTGGCAGAAGAGTTTTGGAAAGATATCGGCAGAATGCTAACAGCAGTTCAAGAATCAAAGACCGAAGAAGTAATAAATTACATCAAAGAGTGTCAGGAAAGACTGGGCAAACATACTGATGTCAACGAATCCTACAAAAGAATGACAAAAATGGTAAAAGCAGTTGAAAAATAGTCGACATGCGCGCTACGAAGATTGTCACGTCATTCATTAGAGATAATGGCAAATTATTGATTCTAAAACGGAGTGACGAAGTAAAATCCATGAAAGGGTTGTGGGCAGGCATAAGTGGGATTATTGAAAAGAACGAAGAGCCGCTTGCTAGAGCAAAAATTGAAATTTTTGAAGAAGTTGGGATTACAGAAGATAAGATCAACCTGATCAAAGCAACTGAAGAAATAAGAATCAACTCACCCCAGTACAAAAATCACGAATGGGAAATATTCCCGTTTTTATTTGAAGTGAACAATCCAAAAATCACACTAAACTGGGAAAATTCAGATTTTAAATGGATCAGCATCGAAGAATTAGAAAATTATGAAACAGTTCCAAGCCTTCAAAAAGTATTATTCAACTTGTTGTAAATTTTCATTATTTTTGTCATATTTTTTCTGTTGTGGCAGCATCATATAGACACAGGCACCACCACACATGGTGCAAGGCACGTTATTACCAGCATGCTGTCCGGTCCTGCTATGAATTCTTGCAGCCTCCTCAGGATCAATAGACAACGCAATTTGTTTTTCCCAATCCAAAGTACGTCGGGCTTCAGTCATCTCCATATCCCATTTGATAACTTTATCACGAATCTTTACAAGATCTCCCGCATGAGCTGCAATTCTATACGCAATCAATCCAGCCTTTACTTCTTCTGCATTGGGCAATGCCAAATGTTCAGACGGCGTAAGATAGCACAAAAGATCCACACCCTCACTCGCAGAGACAGCTGCGCCAATCGCACTTGCGATATGATCATGTCCGGATGCAATATCTGTAACTAACGGGCCTAGCACATAATATGGAACATCGCCAATTAGCGCTTTTGCCAACCTTACATTTGCAGCGACTTCGTTCAGTGGAACGTGTCCAGGCCCTTCCACCATCACCTGAATATCATGTTCATGCGCACGTTTTGTTAATCTAGATATGTTAATCATTTCTTGGACTTGTAATTCGTCATGAGAGTCTAAAATCGAGCCGGGCCTTAGTGCATCTCCAAGGCTAAATGTGACATCGTATTTTTTAGCAATCTCCATCAGATAATCGTAATGAGTTAGGTATGGGTTTTCTTTATCATGTTTTAACATCCATGCAGCAGTAATGGTTCCACCCTTGCTTACAACGCCACCGTATCTTTGCACTTTGAGAATTCTTTTTGCAATGTCTTTTGTAATGCCGCAATGAATTGTAGTGTAATCAACACCGTCTTTAGCATTATTTTCAAATGCATTTAGATAGTCATCTTCAGTTAAATTCAAAGGGTTTTTGTGAACTTCAATGCCGTAGTTGTAGGCCTCATAGATGGGCACGGTTCCAAAAGTTATAGGGGCAGCTTCCAAAAGCGTCTGACGAATTTTTTTAACATCTCCGCCATCGCTAAGATCCATTATTGTATCTGCATGATATTTTATTGCCACTTTTGCTTTTTCAACTTCCTCCTCAATGTTTACATTTAATGTGGAAGTCCCAATGTTCACATTGACTTTAGTTTTCAAACCTTTGCCAATTCCAACATTGTGAATTTTTTGAGTTCTTACATTATTGCTCGGGATGATTATTGAGCCCTTTGCAATTTTAGGAAGTAGCCATTCAAGTGATACGTCCTCGTCTTTTGCAACTTGTTTCATCTCATCAGTTGCAACACCACGCCGAGCCGAAGTCATCTGAGTAGCCATAATCTAATCTATGTTTTTACCTGATTTAAACAATAGTGAAAAACAGAAAAAACGTTGATCGCAAAAATATCTTTTGGCACTATATTAGGAAATGTAATCGATCTTTTATGGGATAAATGCGGTATAGATTACATGAGGGCAAGTAGAGAATGCAGACATTGCGGCAGAGAGTTTTTCAGCATGAAAGAGGAGTTTTGCTCTTTTGATTGTGTCACTCAAACATCATAATTGTTCAGATTAATTTTAATTCGTTTTCTAAAACAGATTTTTCGCGCATTATTTGAGAAATTCTATCCAAAATAGGCTTAGTGATGCGCTCAGAATCAGGCAAACTGGTAAAGTTTTGCCTGATTTCATTGAGACGCTGAGACAATTCAATTTCAGCATAAACTAAAGAAATATAGTTTCGAAGTTTCAGATTTTCAGATTTAACTAAATCTACCTCGGAAGAACCCACTATCGCGGAGGGCTCCAACTCTCTTCCATATCATCATCCATGTTTTTAGAGATGAGGTATTGTTTTGCACACTTGAAACATTGCCACAGAAACTTGCCATCTTTAATGGTCTGATACTGCATTGGCAATAAGCAAGTAGTGCACTGCAAAATTTCAGGTACAGTGTCATCCACCAGCGGTATTTTTGTCATCAATGCAAATGGTGTAAATCAGATATAAAAGAGGTGTCATAAAATCAGATAGCAAAAGAAAAGCAGATTAGTACTAGGAATCAAGAAGACGTAATGAATTTACTTTCCATTGGAGGATCTGATCCTTCGTCAGGGGCAGGAATTCAAAGCGATGTCAAAGCATTTTCAGAATTTAACGCGCATGCATTAACAGTAATCACAGCAATTACAGGTCAGAATACAACCAGCTTTGGAATGATTGAGCCGGTATCAAAAAAAATTCTAAAAAATCAACTAGAATCAGTATTGTCTGACTTTAAAATCGATGGAATAAAAATTGGAATGGTGTATAATTCTGAAATAATTAAAACGCTGTACCAGCAATTAAAAAAATTAAAAATCCCAATAGTCGTAGATCCGGTAATCAAATCAACGACAGGCGGATCTCTGATAGAAAAATCAGCAATAGGCGATTTTAAAAAATACATAATTCCGCTTGCGACGGTCATCACTCCAAACAAATTCGAGGCCGAAATATTATCAAAGACTAAAGTAAATTCAAAAAATACCATAGAAAAAACTGCAAAAATCATTCAAAAAATGGGAGCCAGGAACGTGGTCATTACAGGAATCGAAGGAAAAAACAACAGAATAGCAGATTTTGTTTTAGAAAAAAACACAGAATATGCGATTTCCGGAGATAAAATTGTCAATACCAACCATGGGAGTGGATGTAATTATTCAGCA